>NZ_JBYNAH010000318.1:0-3971 GCF_059781815.1 Salipiger sp.
GCTCACCGCCGGTTTCATCGACGGGCTGGTGGCGGCGGTGGCCGAGCTGCCCGCCCCGGTGCGCGACCGTCTGGGCAGCGATGGCCCGGTGCCGGTGCGCGCCGCGCGCATGCTGCTGCCCGAGGAGCGCGCCACGCTCGAAGCGCGGCTGGCCGAGACGCTGGGCCGCACGCTGCCGCTCGAGATCAGCGAGGATCCCGATCTCATCGCGGGGCTCGAGCTCGACGCCACCAACGCCATCGTGCGCAACCATTTCCGGGCCGACCTCTCCCGGATCACAGCGGAGCTGACACGCCATGACTGATCGCAGCACCGACACCGACTGGCTCGAGCGCAGCCGCGCCCAGCTTTCCGGGACCGAGCTCAAGCCCGAGGCCAAGGCGGTGGGCCGCGTGGTCCAGCTTGCCGACGGCATCGCGCATGTCTCGGGCCTGCCCTCGGTGAGCCTCGGCGCGCTTCTGAGCGTCGAGAGCGGTGCCTTCGCCTTCGCCCACAGCCTCGGCCCCGACGAGATCAACGCCGTGCTGCTCGACGAGACCGCCAGCGTGGCGGTGGGCGATCAGGTCAGCGATACCGGCGAGGTGCTGCGGGTGCCGGTGGGCGACGGCTTTCTTGGCCGCATCGTCGATCCTCTGGGGCGCCCGCTCGACGGCGGCGCCGCGCCGGCCCCGGAGGACTGGCTCCCGGTCGAGCGCCCGGCGCCCGAGATCATCGAGCGCGGGCTCGTGTCGGAGCCGCTCGAGACCGGCGTGCTGGTGGTCGACAGCCTCTTTGCGCTGGGCCGCGGGCAGCGCGAGTTGATCGTCGGCGACCGCGCCACCGGCAAGACCGCGCTGGCGGTCGATGCGATCATCAACCAGAAGCACAGCGACGTGATCTGCGTCTACGTCGCCGTCGGCCAGCGCGCCACGGCGATCGAGCGCGTGGTCGCGGCGGTGCGCGAGCACGGCGCCATCGAGCGCTGCATCTTCGTTGTCGGCAGCGCCTCGGCGGCCCCCGGCCTGCAATGGATCGCGCCCTTCGCCGGCATGTCGATGGCCGAGCATTTCCGCGACAAGGGGCAGGACGCGCTGATCGTCATCGACGACCTGACCCAGCACGCTGCCACCCACCGCGAGCTCGCCCTGCTGACCCGCGAGCCGCCGGGCCGCGAGGCCTATCCGGGCGATGTGTTCTACCTCCATGCCCGCCTGCTCGAGCGCGCGGCCAAACTCTCGCCCGAGCTCGGCGGCGGCTCGCTCACCGCGCTGCCGCTGGCCGAGACCGATGCCGGCAACCTCTCGGCCTACATCCCCACCAACCTGATCTCGATCACCGATGGCCAGATCGTGCTCAACACGCATCTCTTTTCGACCAACCTGCGCCCGGCGGTCGATGTCGGGCTTTCGGTGAGCCGGGTCGGCGGCAAGGCGCAGGCCCCGGCGCTGCGCAAGGTCTCGGGCCGGGTGCGGCTCGATTACGCGCAGTTCCAGGAGCTCGAGATGTTCACCCGCTTCGGCGGCATCGAGAACCCGCGCGTCAAGGCGCAGATCGCCCGCGGCGAACGCATCCGCGCGCTGCTCACCCAGCCGCGCTTCTCCGGTCTGCGGCTGGTCGACCAGGTGGCGCTCCTGGCGGCACTGGCCGAGGGCGTGTTCGACACCGTGCCCTTGGCGCGCATGGCCGAGCTGCGGGGCCGGCTGCCCGCCCGCCTCAACGCCGATGCCGCCGCCGCGGTGGCCGAGGTGAGCGAGACCCGCGCGCTGAGCGACGACGCCCGCGCCGCGCTGGTCGCGGCGGTCACGCGGCTGGCCGGGGAGTTCCGCGAACAGGAGGCCCAGGAGGCATGAGCAGCCGGCTCTCAGAGGTCGAGAAACGCATCGTCACGGTGCACAAGCTCGATGCGGTGATCTCCGCCATGCGCGGGCTCGCGGCGGCGCGGGTGCAGGAGGCGCAGCGCCATCTCGACAGCATCCGCGCCTATGCCACCACCATCGGCGACGCGATCGGCGAGGCGCTGAGCTTCTCGCCCGATCTGGACCTCGACGCGCCGCTGCACCGGGGAGAGGGCCGCCGGCTGGTGGTGCTCTTCGCCGCCGAGCAGGGCTTTGCCGGCACCTATTCCGACAAGGTGTTCCAGGCCGTCGAGCCGCTCTGGGACGAGACCTGCGAGCTGGTGGTGATCGGCGATCGTGGGCATTACGTCGCCGAGGAGCGTGGCCTCGCCATCGCCTGGTTCGCATCGATGATCTCGCATCCCTCGCAGGCGCCTGAGCTCGCCACACGGATGACCGACGCGCTGTTCCGCCGCATCACCCGCGAGGCGGTGACCCGGGTGACGCTGGTCCACGCAGATCCCGGCTCCGGCGGCGCCCTGAAGATCCGGGTCAAGGAGTTGGTGCCCTTCGATTACGCCCGCTTCCGCCCCTCGGCCCGCCGCGCCCCGCCGCGCGTCACTCTGCCGCCAGAGCGCCTGCTGGCGCAGCTCGTCGAGGAGCATATCTTCGCCGAGCTGATCGAGGCGGTGATGCTGGCCTTCGCCGCCGAGAACGAGGCCAGGATGCGCGCCATGGTGGCCGCGAAGGACAACGTCTCCGAGAGCCTGCTGGAGATGATCGGCGAGGCCCGCCGCCTGCGCCAGGAGGACATCACCCAGGAGATCACCGAGCTGGCCACCAGCAGCCTGGTCTGAGCTGCCCATTGCAGCCGCCGCGCGGCTTTCCTAGGGTCGCGCAGACCCTGTCTCAGCGCGGATGACCATGACCGACATCACCTATCGCGGCGGCCCGATCTTCGACGGCCAGCGCCTGCTGCACGGCTTTGCCCTGCGCTGCACCGACGGCCGCGTGACGGCGCTGGCCCTCGAGGCCGAGCTTGCGCCGGGCGGAGAGAGCGTCGATCTCGACGGTGACCTGCTGGCGCCGGGCTATGTCGATCTGCAGGTCAATGGCGGCGGCGGGGTGATGGTCAATGACGGCCCCAGCGTGGCGGATCTCGCGACCATCGCGGAGGCCCACCGCCGGCTCGGCAGCACCACGATCCTTCCCACGCTGATCACCGACACCCCCGAACGCAGCCACGCCGCCATCGAGGTGGTGGCGCAGGCCATCGCCGAGGGCGTGCCTGGCATCGGCGGCCTGCATCTCGAGGGCCCGCACCTGGCGCCGTCGCGCAAGGGCGCCCATGACGGTGCGCTGATCCGCCCGATGACCGAGGCCGATCTGAAGATGCTCTGCGATGCCGCCCGCCGCCTGCCTGTGCTGAAAGTGACCGTCGCCCCCGAGAGTACCACCGAGGCGCAGGTCTCGGCCCTCGCCGAGGCCGGCGCGCTGGTCTCGATCGGGCATACCGATGCCGATTACGACACCTGCCGCGCCTATGCCCGCGCCGGCGCCCGCTACGTGACGCATCTGTTCAACGCCATGTCCGGGCTCGACAAGCGCGCGCCCGGGGTCGTGGGCGCGGCACTCACCACCGGGGGGCTTGCGGCGGGGCTGATCGCCGATGGCGTGCATGTGCACCCGGCCGCGATGCGCATCGCGCTGGCCGCCAAGCCCGAGGGCATCTTCCTCGTCACCGACGCCATGGCCGTGGCCGGCACCGAGGCAAAGAGCTTCCGCCTCAACGGCCGCGAGATCACCCGCGCCGATGGCAAACTCGTCCTGCAAGACGGCACGCTGGCCGGGGCCGATCTCGACCTCACCCGCGCCATCACCCTGCTGGTCAGAGAGCTCGACCTGCCGCTCGAGCGCGCCCTCGCCATGGCAAGCTCGATCCCGGCGCGGCTGGCAAACATGCCGGAAACGATTGGCACGATCACCGAAGGCGGCCCCTCCGACATCCTGCGCCTCAAACAAACCGATCAGGGCCTACAGCTCATCGCCACGCTCTGACCAACCCAGACAAGAAAAGGGCGGCAAGCGCACCGCACGCCTGACGCCCCTGTCTTCTTCTGGCCGAAAATATCCCGGGGGTCCGGGGGCAGCGCCCCC
>NZ_JBYNAH010000319.1:0-3966 GCF_059781815.1 Salipiger sp.
CGTTTTCAACCACTTGTGGAATTCGATCACGATGGGATTTTCGAGCTTCTCCTCAGGCGTGCAAAGGAAATAACCCGTGTCGGCATGCAGAGAGGGTGAAAAAGGTCGCATCAGCTTGCCGTCGCGAAGGTCTTTCGCCCACAAAACGGTGTCTCCGATGGCGATCCCCTCACCCGCGAGCACCGCGGTGTGCACGATGTTCATGTCGGAATAGCAGATGCCGCGATGGGCGTTCTCGGGCGGCATCCCCGAGAGCTGCATCCAGTTCTCCCAGTCGGTGAAATCACTCATGTGAAGCAGCGTCGCCTCCTTGAGAATCCCGAGGTCGTTGAAGCTCTGGAAGCGGCTCAGGTAGGCGGGGCTGCAGAGCGGCGTGAACTCGACCGAGAACAGGGCTTCGGTCATGAGATGCTGGCGCGGCTCCTGCCCGAAGGTGATGAAGGTGTCGATCTCGGGGTTGGTCGTGTCGGCCATCTTCTGCGAGCTGATGACGCTCAGCACGACATCCGGGTGCTCGGCGAGGAAATCGCTGACGTGGAGGCAGAGCCAGCCATCGGCGAAGCCGGGGGTCGCGCTGACGGTGAGGGTGCCGGTGAGCCCCTCCTGCGCCACCCGTGCCGTCGAGGTGGCGATCATGCTCAGCGCGCGGCGCACGTCCTCGGCATAGGCGCGGGCGCGCGGGGTGATCTCGGTGCGGTTGCCGTTGCGCTCGAGGATCTTGAAGCCGAGGTCGCTCTCGAGCAGCCGCAGCTGGTGACTGATGGCGCTGCGGGTGACGTTGAGCTCGGCGGCCGCGCGCCAGAGCGCGCCGTTGCGGGCGACGCTTTCGATGGCGCGCAGCGCCTGGATCGAGGGAAAACGTTTGATGGCGGACCTCACGTGGCGATGTCCCCGCTGCATAGCGCAGCGGAGACAGGCAGGCGAGTACCAGACGCTTCAGAGTGCCGGGAGCTGGCTCTTGAGGAAGTCGAAATGCCGATCCGCCATCCCGGCATAGGCGCGCCAGCCATCGGCGGTGTTCTGCGCCACCGAGTCCGACAGCACCGCCAGCGGCGCGCCGGTGGAACGGGCGAGGATCAGCGTCTGCGCCGCCTTCTCAAAGAAATAGAGATCCTCGAAGGCCGCAGCCACGGTCTCGCCCACGATGGTGACACCGTGATTGCCCATCACCAGCACCGACTTGTCGCCAAGCCGCTCGGCCAGCCGCTCGCCTTCTTCCTCGGCGTCGGCAATGCCGCCGAAATCGAGGTCATAGGCGGTGCGCCCGTAGAACCGCGCGGTGTTGTTGTCGATCGGCACCACCGTCGGGTCTTTCAGGCAGGCCAGCGCCGTGGCGTAGGGCGAATGCGCGTGCAGGATCACCCGCGCCTCCGGCTTGCGACGGTGCAGCGTGCCGTGCACGCACCAGGCCGAGGCATCGGGCGCGCCCTGTCCCTCGAGCACCCGGCCGTCGCGGGCATCAATGCGCAAGAGATCCTCGGGGCGGATGGTGGCGAAGTGCTGCCAGCACGGGTTCAGCAGGAACTCCGCGCCATTCTCCGAGGCCGCCGCGCTGAAGTGGTTGCCGACGGATTCGCTCCAGCCCAGCTGATGGCAGATGCGGAACGCTGCCGCGAGATCCTGCCGCAGGGCGGCAGTCTCGTTGTCGGGCAGGCTGTGCGCGTTCATGCCTTGAACCGCCCTTCGCTGATCAGTGCGCGATAGGTCGAGCGCATCTCGGCGCGGTCGGTGTAGCAACCGCGCAGGTAGCGGTCGCCGCTCTCGGCGGTATAGGCGGCGCGGCCATGCACGATGCGGTGGTTGTCGAACACCATGCATTCGCCCGCCTTCATCAGGAAGGTCATCATGTATTTCTCTTCCTGCAGCATCTTCCCGAAGCGGCAGAACGCCGGGTACCAGGTGTCGAGCAGGTGCTGGTCGAGATCCGAGATGTCGAGCATGTGCTGGCTGATGGTCAGGCCCGACACCTCGCCGTGCTGGTCGAGCTCGATGATGGTCTGGCGCGAGCGCATGTCGTAGCTGTCATGCTCGCAGAAGAACGGCACCGGAACCTCCGACAGCAGCTTGAATCCCTCGGGATCGCGATGCCGGAAGTCGTTGGCGACGGCGACACCATCGGCATAGAGGCTGTAGCCGCCCTCGACGGTGTTGGCCCGGCAATGCAGGAACTGGACGCCCGGCGCGTGCTCTTCGGCGGGGGTGTCGGTGTGCAGCTCCAGCGCCGAGGCGGTGTAGGCGGTGTTGGTCGGGTTGATGTGGGTCTTCACGTCGAAATAATCGCCGAAGAAGGTCGGGCGGACCTGGCCGATCATCTCGGCGGTCTCGGTGAGGCCCTCGTTGCTGTTGGGCATGTCGGTCAGGATGGTGAAGCCCTCAACCAGCATCGCCTCGATCCATTTGGCGCGCAGTGCCTTGTCGGCCAGCAGCTCGGGCTGGCTGAAGCGCGGCACGTCCGGGTAGTGATCGCCGTACCAGGCCTCGCGCGGCAGATCCGCCGGATCGGGGCGGCGTCGCGGGGTCTTGTAGGCTTCGAGCCAGGCAAGCGGGAAGCGCGTGACGTGGGCTTCGGCCTCCCAGGTGAGTTCCAGCGCATCGCCGGTGAGCTCGGCGGTCTTCACCTTGGGCGCGTCGGCAAGGTGGAAGATGTCGAAGCTGCGCTCGCGGGTGGCCGAGCTGAACGAGCTCGGGCAGTTGTCGCGCAGCCAGTGGTAATTGAAGTAATGAGTTTCACCGTCGGAGAGGGAAATCTCGAGGCCCTTGTCCTTGAGGATCGGGGCGGCCACGGGGGAGGTCATGACGTTCATGCGTGTTCTCAGCCTGTTGGGGTGGATTGGGGAAGATTCTGGAAACAAGCATTCCACGTCTTCCTTTTCTCAAACAGCCGGATTAGCGTGAAGCTGACTTAAGCCATGGGTTAACTTGATGGACCGTCTTCCGCCATTGCGCCTGCTCACCACCTTCGAGGCCGTTGCCCGCCACGGTTCGATGCGGCTGGCGGCGGCGCGGCTCAACGTCACCCAGCCGGCGGTCAGCCAGGCGCTGAAGGCACTGGAAGAGCATGTCGGGACAACGCTGATCGACCGCGCCACCCGCCCGGCGCAGCTCACCGAGGCGGGAGAGCTCCTGGCGCGGGCGGTGCGCGACGGGCTGGGGCAGATCTCGGCGGCGCTAGAGGATCTGCGCGCGCTCAGCGGGCAGGACGGGGCGCAGGTCACGGTTTCCTGCACGCTCGGCATGGCGACCTATTGGCTGATGCCGCGGCTGCCGGAGTTCTATGCCCGCCATCCCGAGATGACGGTGAACGTACAGGCCCCCGCCACCGACCTGCCGCACCTCGCGCCGGGCATCGACATCGCCATCCGCTACGGCACCGGCGGCTGGCGCGAGGGCACGACGGAGAAGCTCTTCGACGAGCGCGTCTGCCCGGTCGCTGCCCCGGCGCTGCTGGAGCGCCTCGAGGCCGAGGGCGTCGGGCTCGACCGCGCGCCGCTGATCCACGTGCGCAGCCCGCACAACCAGCATTGGGCGGGCTGGGAGGACTACCTGCGCGCCCGCGGCATCGCGCGCAGCCGCCTCTCTGGGCAGACCTTCAACAACTACGTGCAGGCGGCGCAGGCGGTGCTCAACGGGCGCGGGGTCATGCTCGGCTGGCGCTCGATCGCCAGCGGCGCGGTGCGCGACGGCGCCCTGCGCATGTGGCCGGGGGGCGAGCTCGATCTCGGGACATCGTATTTTGTGACCGGCGCCCGCCGACTGTCGCATCCGGCGCAAGCGTTTCTCGACTGGATCGGTGGCAGCGAGAGCAGGGAGGGCTGAGCAGCCAGACTGGCTGCATCACCAAATCACCGCTGATAGATTGGAGGGGCAAACACCTTTGCCGCTCATCGAGGGCGCAAGATCCGCGCTTTACGGTCGGCGCGCAGGCAGACACGGTGCTCGGCATGCTGCGCTTCAATTGAAACCCAG
>NZ_JBYNAH010000023.1:0-32012 GCF_059781815.1 Salipiger sp.
TGGGCGCCATGTCGACCTATCGCGACCGCTTCATCGCCTTCGGCAACATCGCCGCCGCCTTCCGCTTCTGGCTGATGGCGCTGGCCGGGACGTTGCCGGTGGTGCTGATCGGCGGCGCGCTTCTGTTCTGGTCGCGCGGCATGGTCTCGGCGGGCGATATCGCGGCGACCGGCGCGGTGGCGCTGCGGCTCAGCCAGATGACCGGCTGGGTCAGCTTCACGCTGATGGGGATCTACGCCAATATCGGTGAGATCGAGGACGGTATCCGCACCATCACGCCTGCGCATACGCTGCTCGACAAGCCCGGCGCAGAGCCGCTTTCGGTCACCCAAGGGCGGATCGAGTTCCGCGACGTAGGGTTTGCCTATGGCCGCGAGGGCGGTGGCGGCATCGAGCGCATCGCGCTCGATATCCGGCCCGGCGAAAAGGTCGGTGTGGTCGGCGCCTCGGGGGCGGGCAAATCGACCATGGTGGCGCTGCTGCTCAGGCTCTACGACGCCGAACAGGGCGGTATCTATATCGACGGGCAGAATATCTCGGAGGTCACGCAGGAGAGCCTGCGCCGACAGATCGGCATGGTCACGCAGGAGACCGCGATGTTCAACCGCTCGGCGCTCGACAACATCCGCTACGGCCGGCCCGACGCCACCATGGCGCAGGTCATCGCCGCAGCCGAACGCGCCGAGGCGCATGAGTTCATCCTGACTCTGCGCGATCATATGGGCCGCGAGGGCTATGACGCGCATCTGGGCGAGCGTGGCGTGAAGCTTTCGGGCGGGCAGCGGCAGCGCATTGCGCTGGCCCGCGCCATCCTCAAGGACGCGCCGATCCTGGTGCTCGACGAGGCCACCTCGGCACTCGACAGCGAGGTCGAGGCGGCGATCCAACAGGCGCTGGAGCGTGTGATGGAAGGTAAGACCGTACTCGCCATCGCGCACCGGCTCTCGACCCTGTCGGAGATGGACCGGATCATCGTGCTCGACCGCGGTCACATCGCGGAGCAGGGCACCCACGAGGCGCTGCTGGCCAAGGGCGGGCTCTATGCGCGCTACTGGAACCGCCAGTCCGGCGGTTTCGTGAATGCCGAGGACGATGCCGGCGAGGCCGCCGAGTGAGGCTTGCCTCGGCCCCCCGGATCGGGGCATGAGGCATGGCATGGAACAGGTCACGATCGAACGGCTCGGGCATCAGGGCGACGGCATCGCGCCGGGCCCCGTCTTTGTCCCCGGCGCGCTCCCCGGCGAGGTTGTCGAGGGCGAGATAAAGAAGGGCGTCATGGCGGCGCCGCGCATCCTCACCCCCTCGGACCGGCGGGTGAAGGCGCCCTGCCGCCATGCCAAGAGCTGCGGCGGCTGCCAGCTGCAGCACGCGCATGATGATTTTGTCGCCGACTGGAAGGTCGGCGTGGTGCGCCACGCGCTCGCCGCCCACGCGCTCGAGGCCCCGTTCCGCCCCATCGCGACCTCGGCGCCGCAGAGCCGCCGCCGCGCGGCCTTCTCGGCCCGGCGCACCAAGAAGGGCGCGCTGGCCGGATTCCACATGAAGGGCTCGGACGTCATCGTCTCGGTGCCCGATTGCCTGCTGGTCGATCCCAGGCTCGCCGCCGCGCTGCCGCTGGTCGAGGCACTCGCGGTGCTGGGCTCGAGCCGCAAGGGCGAGCTTTCGGCGCTTGTGACGGTCAGCCTTAACGGGCTCGACGTGGCGGTGAGCGGCGGCAAGCCGCTCGATGCGCAGCTGCAGTCCGACCTTGCCGATCTGGCGCGCCAGCATGACGTGGCTCGCATCGCCTGGGGCGACGAGGTGGCGCTGACCCGCCGCCCGCCGGTTCAGCGCATGGGCCGCGCCGAGGTGGTGCCGCCGCCCGGCGCCTTCCTGCAGGCCACCCCCGAGGGCGAGGCCGCGCTGCTGGCCGGTGTCCGTGAGGCGGTTGCCGGCGCGCGCCACGCGGTCGATCTGTTCGCCGGCTGCGGCACCTTCGCGCTGCCGCTGGCCGAGGAGATGCGGGTGCACGCGGTCGAGGGCGACAAGGGCATGACCGCGGCGCTCGACAAGGGCTGGCGCATGGCCGAGGGGCTCAAGCATGTCACCCACGAGGCGCGCGACCTGTTCCGCAACCCGCTGCTGCCCGAGGATCTCGAGCGATTCGACGCCGCGGTGATCGACCCGCCCCGCGCCGGGGCCGAGGCGCAGGTGGCCGAGCTGGCCCGCGCCGGCATTCCGCGCATCGCCTTCGTGTCGTGCAACCCGGTGACCTTCGCGCGCGACGCGGCGGCGCTGGATGCGGCGGGCTATGTCATGGACTGGCTGCAGGTGGTGGACCAGTTCCGCTGGTCGACTCACGTGGAGCTGGTTGCGAGCTTCCGCCGCGCCTGAGGCCGTGTCCGGCGCGATTTCGCGCAATTCTAGGAATCTCGACGCTATCGTGAAGGCGGTTTTTGAGCTATAACCGTTCCCGCAAGAATAATGCCAAAGGCAAATGAGCGAGCGGACAGATGCGAGTATTCAGGCTTGTTTTCCTGATCGTGATGGCGATTGGGTTGGCTGCATGTAGCAGCAACAGCAAATTCCGGACCTACCATGGTCCCGAGGTGACCCATGTGGTCGTCAAGAAAAGCCAACGGCGGATGTATCTTCTGCACCACGACAAGGTGCTGAAGACCTACAACATCGGTCTCGGCTTTCAGCCACAAGGTCACAAGCAGTTCGAAGGCGACGGCAGGACCCCGGAGGGGCTCTATTTCATCGATCGCCGCAATCCGAACTCCAACTTCCACCTGAGCATCGGGATTTCCTATCCCAACCCGAACGACCGCGCCTACGCGGCGGCGGCGGGAAAAAGCCCGGGCGGAAACATCTTCATCCATGGTGGCCCGCCCAAGGCGCGCAAGCGCGGACAGGGCGGCGATCTTTCGACCAAGGGTCGCAGCAATGACTGGACATGGGGCTGCATCGCCGTCACCGACGAGCAGATGGAACATGTCTACGCGATGGTCAGAACCGGTACGCCGATCACGATCACACCGTGATCGGCACAGGAGGCGTCAGCCTCAGAACGCGTTGCTGGCGACCTCGATCGTACCCGGGGTCGCCGACAGGCCCGGCGCGCCAGTGACCAGCGTCCACCAGATCTTGCCGTTGCTTTCCTGATACCAGGCAAAGCCCATCTCGCGCGCGGTCGGATCGAGGATCACCTTGCGCGTGGCCTCTTCTTCCATCCATGCGGCAAGCGTCTCGAGCTCGGTCTCGTAGGTCTCCGAGATGTTTTCGCCGACGAGCCGGCCGTTATACCCGACCCGCTGGACCCGGTCGATCGGCGAAGACCCGTCCGAGCCGAAGTGCCAGGGGCGGTTCTGCACCGACATGTCACGCGAATGCGTTGCCGCGGCGGCGTTCAGCTTGGCATCGAGCTGCAGCGCGGGCGCGCCCGCCGCCTGGCGCAGGGCGTTGACCGAATCGAGCATGTTGTACTCGATCTTGGCGGTTGAGCCGGCCGGAATCCGATAGGCGCGCGGAAGCGGCTTTCCATCGGGGCCAATGGTGGGCTGGGTCGAGGAGGGGCCGCAGGACGCGACCAGCAACGCTGCTGCTACAGTGAGAAACGCGCGTCTGTGCATAATTTTGCCTGAAATTGTTGTTCCGGTTTCCATCCGCAATACCTTTTGGAGCGTCGCTAATCAAACGCACAACACCGTGAACGGATCCGCCGCACATCCTTCTGGAAGCGACTGAGGCTTTACGGCACTAGGCCTGTAAAGGTATCATGAACATTAACGCCCCGTCAGGGGCTTTTCGTTTTGCAAAACGAGGACATTGGGAAAATGGCACAGAATGGTTTCAATCGTCGGGCGTTTCTCGCCGGCACCGCAGCCACGATCGCGTCGCCGGCCCTGGCTCAGGACGTGAACACCGGCACCACCGAGATCGAGCGCCGGATTTCGACCGCGACCCGCCGCAACATCTCGAGCTTCCGCACGCTGGACTGGCAGCCGTATTTCTCGAACCTCAACAACGGCGCGATCCTGGTGGATATCTCGTCGCGCGCGCTGCATTACTGGCAGGAGAGCGGCGTCTATCACCTCTATCCGTGTTCGGTGCCGCTGACCGAGGATCTGACCCGTCGCGGCCGCACCCGGGTGATCCTGAAAGACCCGTCGCCTGACTGGCGCCCAACCCCGTCGATGAAACAGCGCAACCCGGAATGGCCCGACTATGTCGGCCCCGGTCCCGACAACCCGCTTGGCACCCGCGCCATGCACCTGAGCTGGACCTACTACCGGATTCACGGCACCCATGACACGCGCAAGATCGGTCGGCGGTCCTCGAACGGCTGCATCGGCCTTTATAATGAGCACATAGAGGCACTTTACCAAATGGCGACAGTTGGTACGCAAGTGTTGCTTATTTGACGCCCGAGGTCGCGCGGAGGGGGTCTGTCAAGTGCATTACATTGCATTTTCTCGGCTTTGCTGCTTAGACAGACTCACGAGGTAAGTCTTGGGTGCTTGTCGTGCAAATTCCTTTCACGACAGGCGATTATCTGGAGGATAACATGAAGAAACTCGCTCTCGCCGCAGTGCTCGCCGCCACCGCTTCGACCGCAATGGCCGGCTCCTACGCAAAAGACGACGTGGTCATGGAGCCCGTCGTTGTCGTGGAAGAAGCTCAGCAAAGCTCGTCGTCGGCCGGCATCCTGATCCCGCTGCTGCTTATCGCAATCGTGGCAGCTGCCGTTTCGGCAGACTGATCGCGTCCAGCGAACGAAGATGAAAAAGGCGGTGCCGATGGCGCCGCCTTTTTTGTTTGCCTGACCGGTCTGAACGCGCCGGGGCGGCGGCTCAGGAGAGCCAGCCGCCGAGGTTTTCCTCGATCACCGTCGACAGCGCATCGATATGCGCCGGATCGTCGTTGAGGCAGGGAATATAGGTGAACTGCTCGCCGCCGGCGTGCTCGAAGGACTCCTTGATCTCTTCGTTGATCTCTTCCAGCGTCTCGATGCAGTCGGCCGAGAAGGCCGGCGCGATCACCGCGATCTTCTTCTTGCCCTGCTTTGCCAGCTCGGCCACGTGCTCGACGGTGTAGGGGCGCAGCCATTCCTCGGGGCCGAAGACCGACTGGAAGGTGGTGGTGATCTGGGTCTTGTCCCAGCCCAAACGCTCGCGCAGCAGGCGCGTCGTTTTCTGGCACTGGCAGTGATAGGGATCGCCCTGCATCAGGTAGCGCTTGGGCATGCCATGATAGCTTACAACGAGGATGTCCGGCTTGTCCTCTACCGCAGCATAGCCGCGCTCGACCGACTGCGCCAGCGCCTCGATATATTGCGGATGCTCGAAATAGGGGTCCACAACGCGCGCGGTCGGCTGCCAGGCTTCCTCCATCAGGGCGCGGAAGAACTGGTCGTTCGCGGTGGCCGAGGTGGCGCCAGCATATTGCGGGTAGAGCGGGAAGAACAGGATCTTGCGGCAGCCCGCCTTGGTTATCGCCTCGACCTTGGACTTGGTCGAGGGGTTGCCGTAGCGCATGCAGAAATCGACCATCACCTGACCGCCGTAGCGCTCCTGCATCTTCGCCGCGATGGCGGCGGTCTGCTGTTTGGTGATCGTCATGAGCGGGCTCTCGTTGAGCTCTTCGTTCCAGATCGACTTGTAGTTCGCGCCCGAGCTGAACGGCCGCTTTCCGAGGATCACGGTCTGCAGCAGCGGCTGCCATTTCCATGCCGGGTAGTCGATGACCCGTTTGTCCGAGAGGAACTCGTTCAGGTACCGGCGCATCGGCCAGTAGGAGTAGTGATCCGGCGTGCCGAGATTGGCGAGCAGGATGCCCACCTTGGGGGCGGCGACTTCCGGGTGGTCCGCGGGGGCGTGCGCCGGGCGCTTGGCTGTGTCGGTGGCGTCGAGCATGGTCCTGTCCTGAGTGAATCCCTGATAGCTTTGCTTAGGTATCGCAAGATTGGAATGATTCAATCTTCGAGAGGCGTTTCCTGCGTATTCAGTGCATCGGCGAGACGTTGCGCCGCAGATCCGGGGCGCAGCGGCTTCTGCTGACTCGCGTCGGGGGCCCAGCCGGTGAGGGTGACGATCTCGAAACTCGCGGGAACCCGGCCCTCGGCATCGCCGAAGCTTTCGGCATAAAGCTCGGCGGCGCGCAGCATCACCGCGCGGCGGGTGGGCCGGCGCAGGCGGGCGGCGAGCGCGTTGCCCTCGCCCATGGCGCGCAGGTCGCGCATCAGGTGCAGGGCCGAGCCGTAGCTGGCGGTGAGGGTGAAGCTGTCGGCCACCGGCAGCGCCAGCCCGGCCCGTTGCAGCAAGGCGCCGAGGTCGCGGATCTCGCCCATCGGCACGATGCGGGGCGACAGCCCGCCGGTGATCTCGATCTCGGCCTGCCCGAGCGCGGCGCGCAGCTCGTGCAGGGTCTGGCCGCCGAAGCACATGGCGAGCAGCAGCCCGTCGGGCTTTAGCGCACGGCGCGCCTGCACCAGTTGGCCGACGGGATCGTTGGCCCAGTGCAGCGCCATCGCGTGCACCACGAGATCATGCGCGCCTTCCTCGAGACCCAGCACCTCGTCATCCGGCAGGACCTTGAGGCCCGGCAGCATGCCCTCCCAGACCTGCGGGAACGGGGTCACCACGGCGGGCGACGTAAAGACCTTGTTAACCACAAAGAGCCGATCCTGCACCTCGTCGCGGGCGGCTTCGTGCAGGAACAGGGCCGGATCGCGGGCCGCTCGGGCACGGTGACGGGCGAGGGCGGTGCGGTCGGTGAGGGGCGCGGGGCTGGACATGCCGGAGTGATTAGACCGATGCGGGGCACCATGCAAACGCTGCTGAGGATGCTGTACCCGCCACGCTGCCTGATCTGCGGCGGGCTGGTGGAAAGCGATTTCGGCCTTTGCGGCGCCTGCTGGCGGCAGACGCCGTTCCTGTCGGGGCTCATGTGCGCCACTTGCGGTGTGCCGCTGCCCGGAACCTCGGATCGGGAGGAGCATTGCGATGCCTGTCTCGCCACGCCGCCGCCCTGGCGGGCCGGCTGCGCGGCGCTGGCCTATCGCGACAATGGCCGCAAGCTGGTTCTGATGTTGAAACACGGCGACCGGCACGACATCTCCGCTGCCGCGGGCACGTGGATGGCGGCGCGGGCGCGGCCCTTGGCACCGGCCGGAACGCTGGTGGTGCCGGCGCCGCTGCACCTGCGCCGCCACCTGCGCCGGCGCTTCAACCAGTCGGCGCTGCTGGCGCGCGGCATTGCCGGGGCGCTTGGCCTCGACTGGTGTCCCGACGCGCTGCTGCGCACACGGCATACCCCGGTGCTCGATGGGCGGGGCAAGGAAGAGCGCTTTCGCACCCTTGCCGACGCCATCACCGTCCACCCGAAGCGGGCCGAGCGCCTGAAGGGGCGCCCGATCCTGCTCGTTGACGACGTGATGACCTCCGGAGCGACGTTTTCGGCGGCATCCGAGGCCTGCCGCGCGGCGGGGACGGGGCCCGTGTGCGTCTGCGCACTGGCGCGCGTGGCCAAGGACACCTAGATCTCGTGCAACAGATTGACCTATCCGAAGGGCACGACATGCAAGCGATCGAGATCTACACCACCCCCATCTGTGGCTTCTGCCACGCGGCCAAGCGCCTTCTCACCTCTAAAAATGCCGAGTTCACCGAGATCGACGTGATGCAGGATCCGTCGCGCCGGGCCGAGATGACCCAGCGCGCCAATGGTGGCCGCACCGTGCCGCAGATCTTCATTGGCGAAACCCATGTGGGCGGCTGCGACGACCTCTACGCGCTCGAGCGCGCGGGCAAGCTTGACGCGCTGCTGGCGGGCTGAGCGGGTGTCGCGGCGGCGACACTCTCTATTGACCTCCGGGGGGCCGGGGGTCAGAAATGCCGGGTCCCGCTCATGACCCACTGTTCAGATCCAATAGTCCCGGAATGACCGATCCTCAGAACGCGCTTGCCATCTCGCTGTTCAGCGAGCTTCTGATGGCCGATCAGCTGCTTCGCAACCGGCTGACGCGGGTGCTTCCGAACCGCATGGAGATCTCGCATTTCTCGGTGCTGAACCATCTCGCGCGGGTGCAGGAAGAGCGCACCCCGGCGCAGCTGGCGCGCAGCTTTCACGTCACCCGCGGGGCGATGACCAACACCCTGACCAAGCTCGAGATCGCCGGTTACGTGCATATCCGCCCCGACTGGGACGATGCGCGGCGCAAGATGGTGTCGATCAGCCCGGCGGGCCAGCGCGCCCGCGAGGCGGCGCTGGCGGCCATGGCGCCGGTGATCGCCGAGATGGTGGGCGAGCTCGGCGTGGAAAAGGTCCGCGCCGCGCTGCCGGTGCTGCGCGAGCTGCGCCTCAAGCTCGAGGCGGATTGAGCGGGGAGAGGCTCAGGCCAGAACCGGGTGCCGGTTCGAAGCCGCGAATTCGGTGATCTGCACCTTGACCACGCCGGCGCCTACGAACGGATCCTCGGCCATCAGCGCCTCGATCGCCGCAAGCGACTCCCCGATCGCGATGACGATACCGCCGCTGCGCGGGTTTTTCGGCCCCGAGCAGAGGAAATGCCCGTCCGCATAGCCCTGCTTGACGAAGGCCATGTGCGGTTCCAGCACCGGCTCGATCTGGTCGAAGGGCACGACATACTCGATATCGACGACAAAGAGGCTGTGGCCCTCGGGGATCACGCCCATGAGGCAACCTCCGGCTGGATCGCGGCGGTGACGTAGTTCACCGACAGGTCGCTGTCCGAGATCTTCCACGTCCAGCTGATCGGGTTGAAGACATAGCCCTTGCGGTCGACCGGCTGCAGGCCGGCCTGCCGCAGCAGGTTGTAAAGCTCGTCGGGGGTGATGAATTTCCCCCAGTCATGCGTGCCCTTGGGCAGCCAGCGCATCACCCATTCGGCGCCGACGATGGCCATCGCAAAGCTCTTGGCGTTGCGGTTGATGGTCGAGCAAAGATGCAGCCCGCCGGGCTTCAGCAGCGCCTGACAGGCCTTGAGATAGGCCAGCGGGTCGGCCACGTGCTCGACCACTTCCATGTTGATCACCACGTCGAAGAGTTCCTTCTCCTCGGCCAGCGCCTCGGCGGTGGTGTGGCGGTAATCGATCTCGAGCCCGGACTGCTCGGCATGGAGCTTTGCGACAGGGATGTTGCGCTCGGCGGCATCGACGCCCACGACCTCGGCGCCGAGCCGCGCCATCGGCTCGCAGAGCAGCCCGCCGCCGCAGCCGATATCGACGATGCGAAGGCCGTCGAACGGCTTCGGAGCGGTGAGGTCGCGGTCGTATTCCCCGGCGATCTGCCGGGTGATGTAGTCGAGCCGGACCGGGTTCATCATGTGCAGCGGCTTGAACTTGCCGTCCGGGTCCCACCACTCGGCCGCCATGGCCTCGAATTTCGCGATTTCGCTCGGGTCGACGGTTTCGGTCATTGGTCCTTTTTCCCCATGGTCTTTTGGGTGTCGCTGTTAATATAGATGGAACATGGACAAATACCCGGGCCAAAAGCGCGCAGTGCAGTATCTCTACCCGTCCATCGACCCCTTCGATCAACGCATGATCGACATGGGGGACGGACACAAGATCTATGTCGAACAATGTGGAAATCCACGCGGCGTGCCGGTGATCGTGCTGCATGGCGGGCCCGGAGGCGGCTGCTCGCCCGCGATGCGGCGCTATTTCGACCCGCGCGTGTTCCGTGTCGTGCTGTTCGACCAGCGCGGCTGCGGCCGCTCGCGGCCCCATGCCAGCGTCACCGACAACACCACCTGGCACCTCGTTTCCGACATCGAGCGCATTCGCAAGACGCTCGAGATCGAGCGCTTCATCGTCTTCGGCGGCAGCTGGGGCGCAACGCTGTCGCTGATCTATGCCATCAGCCATCCCGAGCGGGTGCGCAACCTCGTGTTGCGCGGCGTCTTCATGATGACCCGCACCGAGCTCGACTGGTTCTATGGCGGCGGGGCAGGCCAGTTCTGGCCCGAGCCCTGGGCGCGCTTCACCGACCTGATCCCGGAAGACGAGCGCGGCGACCTGATCGGCGCCTATCACAAGCGGCTGTTCTCGGGCGACATGCGCGAGGAGACCCGCTTTGCCCGGGCCTGGTCGAGCTGGGAGAACGCGCTGGCCTCGGTCTATTCCAACGGCGCCGGGGGCGATGCGCCGGGCGATTACGCCCGCGCCTTCGCGCGGCTCGAGAACCATTACTTCGTCAATGACGGCTTCCTCGAGGAAGACGGCTGGATCCTGAACAATATTGGCAAGCTGCACGGTATTCCCGGGGTCATCGTTCAGGGCCGCTACGACATGATCTGCCCGCCGCAGCGCGCGTGGGAGCTGGCGCGGGCCTGGCCCGACGCCGACCTGCGGATGATCCGCAACGCCGGCCACGCGCTCTCGGAGCCGGGCATCAGTGCCGAACTTGTGCGCGCCATGGACCAGATTGCCGAGCAAGAGGGTTTACAGGGCGGCGCGGGTCTTTAATCTCGGCCGGCCGGAGGCGAGACTGCAGGGAATCGCCGCCTCAACGCAGGAAAGACCGACCGTCCCATGAGTGGCTTCAAACGCCGTCGCCTGATCCAGACAGCCCTCGCCGCCGCGGTGCTGGGCGCGTCCGGCGTTTCTGCCGCGCAGGCCCGCTCCGGCGGCACGCTGCGTGCGGGCCTCGGCGGGGCGCACCCGACCGACAGCTGGGACGCGCGGACCCATTCCGACCTCTTCATGATCGCGGCAGGGCAGGGGGCGGTCTTCGACACGCTGACCGAGGTTGCCGCCGACGGTTCGCTGCGCGGCGAACTGGCCACCGGCTGGGAGGCCAGCGCCGACGCCCGCATCTGGACCGTGACGCTGCGCGAGGGCGTGCGCTTTCACAACGGCACGCCCTTCACCGCAAGCGACGTGATCGCCTCTCTTAATCTGCATACCGAGCCCGGCACCGCCTCGGGCGCGCGCCCGCTGGTCGAGACCATCGCGCGGATGGAGCGCCTCTCGGATCATCGCCTGCGCTTCACGTTGGCCGAGGGCAATGCGGATTTCCCCTACCTGCTGGCCGATTACCACCTGCTGATCTACCCGGCGGACCAGATCGACGAGGCCATCGCGCGGGGCATCGGCACCGGGCTCTACCGGGTCGAGGCGTTCGAGCCGGGCCGGCGCTTCATCGGCCGCCGCGTCGAGGGGCATTACAAGGACGGGCAGGCGGGCTGGTTCGACCAGATCGAGTTCCACGCCATGAACGACGGCGCGGCGCGCGTCTCGGCCCTGCGCGGCGGACAGGTCGACACCATCAGCCGGGTGGCGCCGCAGCGCGCCGCATGGCTGCGGGCCGAGCCGAGCCTGCGGCTGCAGGACATCCCCGGCAACCAGTATTACGGCTTTGCCATGCAGACCGGCGCCGCGCCGTTTGACGCGCTGCAGATCCGGCAGGCGCTGAAGCATGCCATCGACCGGCAGGCGATCCTCGACCGGGTGCTCCTGGGCCATGGCCGCATCGGCGCCGACAGCCCGCTTGGGCCCGCGAACCAGTACGCCTCCGATCTCGCCGCCCCGGCCTACGATCCCGACCGCGCGCGCTTTCATCTGAAGCAGGCCGGTCTTTCGTCCCTGACCCTGCCGCTTTCGGTTTCCGAGGCCGCCTTCGAGGGCGCGCCCGAAGCGGCGGCGCTGTTCGCCGAGAGCGCCCGCGCGGCGGGGATCGAGATCGCCCCGGTTGCCGAACGTGCCGAGGGCTACTGGTCCGAGGTTTGGCGCAACCGGCCCTTCACCGCCTGCGCCTGGTCCGGTCGGGTGACCGAGGACTGGATGCTCTCGACCCAGATGCGCCACGGCGCGCCCTGGAACGACACCCAGTGGGGCCTCGAGCAGAGCCCGCGCTTCCAGTCGCTGCTGACCGAGGCCCGCGCCGAGCTCGACAGCGCCCGGCGCCGGGCGCTTTATGGCGAGATGCAGCAGATCGTGCGCGACGAGGGCGGGCTTCTGGTGCCGGTCTTTGCCAACCACCTGCAGGCCCATAGCGACCGCATCGCCACGCCGCGCAGCGTTGGCAACCTCTGGGCCATGGACAACGCCCGGTTCGCAGAGCGCTGGTGGCGCGCCTGAGCAGGCCCTAGCCGAACACTCTCTCGACCAGAGCCATCAAGCGCCCGAACCGCCGCGCCTGCGCGGAGCTTCGGTCTGCGTCGCGCGCCGGCAGGCCCCACCACTCCGCCAGAACCCGGTTGCGCAGCAACAGCCTCACCGACGCATCGTCCGGCCCCACCACGCGGTAGCCCTCGAAGAAAGCCGCAAGCGCCTCTGGCGGCAGCACCTCGCCTTTGGGGATCGCGTCCTTGGGCGCGTGCAGGATGGCGTAATCGGTCAGAAGCCGGGCAATATCGTGCCCCACCGGGACAACCCTGCCGCCGGCAAAATCCACGCCCCAGCAATGGTGCTCGTCCAGCACGAGGTTGCGCTGGTGCAGATCGCCATGGGTCTGGGCGGTCACCGTCTCCTGCCCTTCGAACCCACCCTGCATGCTGCAAAGCGCTTCGGCACAGTCGAGAAACCGCTGCGGCTCCGCGACCTGCCGTTCCCCGGCACGCAGCTCGTCGATCACCCAGCGCAGGAAGCGGATGGTGAATTTCGGCTGAAACACCCGCGTCTCGCCGGGCAGCGCCCGGTGAAACCCGTCCAGCCATGCCCCCGCCCGCCGCAGCAGCTCTGCCTGACGGTCCAGCGAAGCGACCTCCAGCAGCACCGAGAGCGGCCGCGCCTCGAGATGGTCCATCACGCAGGCCTGCCGCTCGAGATCCACCGCCCGCATCAGCGGCAGCCCCTCGGGCCAGACCTCCTGCACCGCCATATGCGCCGCGATCCCGTCGGTGAATTTCTCCGGATCCACCGGTCGTGCCTGATGCTTCAGCACCAGCCGCCGCCCCTCCGGCCCAATGAGCCGCAACAGCACCCGCGCCACCCGCGCATCCTCGCGCCGGGCCAGCGGCGCCGCCTGCCAGAGCCCCGGATCCTCGCCCATCTCGCGCGCCAGATCGGGCCAGAGCGCCAGCGCCGCCGCCTCGAGATCCCCGCCCCGCATTTCCATCCGCTCGCCCCTGCTCTATGTCCGATGCAAGGGCATCGCCTTGTCGCGGCAATGTCCAGCCCCCATATGGCGCCCAGCACGAGAAGGAGACGAGACATGGCCGATCAGGAATTCCCCGGCTGGCACGGCACCACGATCATCGGCGTCCGCAAGGGCGGGCAGGTGGTCGTCGCGGGCGACGGGCAGGTGAGCCTTGGCCAGACCGTGATCAAGGGCTCGGCCCGCAAGGTGCGGCGCCTGTCGCCGGGCGGCGCCGACGTGGTCTGCGGTTTTGCCGGCTCCACCGCCGACGCCTTCACCCTGCTCGAACGGCTGGAAGGCAAGCTCGAGAAGACCCCGGGCCAGCTGCAGCGCGCCTGCGTCGAGCTCGCCAAGGACTGGCGCACCGACAAGTACCTGCAGAAGCTCGAGGCGATGCTGATCGTCACTGACGGGCGCGAGCTCTATGTCATCACCGGCGCCGGCGACGTGCTCGAGCCCGAGCATGACATCGCCGCCATCGGTTCGGGCGGCAATTTCGCCCTCGCCGCGGCGCGCGGCATGATGGACAGCGAGCGCTCGGCGGAAGAGATCGCCCGCCGCGCCATGGCCATCGCCGCCGACATCTGCGTCTACACCAACGGCAATCTCACCGTAGAGACCATTTCGGCCTGAGACGCCGCGAAAGGACCATCATGACCGACCTGACCCCCCGCGAGATCGTCTCGGAACTCGACCGTTTCATCATCGGCCAGAAGGACGCCAAGCGCGCCGTCTCCGTGGCCCTGCGCAACCGCTGGCGCCGCAAGCAGCTCAGCGAAGACCTGCGCGACGAGGTCTATCCGAAGAACATCCTGATGATCGGCCCGACCGGCGTCGGCAAGACCGAGATCTCGCGCCGCCTCGCCAAGCTCGCCAAGGCGCCGTTCATCAAGGTCGAGGCGACCAAGTTCACCGAAGTTGGCTATGTCGGGCGCGACGTCGAGCAGATCATCCGCGATCTGGTCGACAGCTCGATCTCGCTCACCCGCGAGCACATGCGCGAGGATGTGAAGGCCTCGGCCCACAAGGCCGCCGAAGAGCGGGTGATCGAGGCGATCGCCGGCACGGATGCCCGCGAGTCGACGCGCGAGATGTTCCGCAAGAAGCTGCGCAATGGCGAGCTCGACAATACTGAGATCGAGCTCGACGTGGCCGAGAGCGCCTCGCCGTTTCCGATGATGGAGATCCCCGGCCAGCCGGGCCAGAGCATGGGGATGATGAACCTCTCCGAGATGTTCGGGAAGGCCTTCGGCGGGCGCACCACGCGCAAGAAGCTGACGGTGGCGGAGAGCTACGAGATCCTGATCCAGGAAGAGGCCGACAAGCTGCTCGATGACGAGGTGGTCAAGAAGGCCGCGCTCGAGGCGGTGGAGCAGAACGGCATCGTCTTCCTCGACGAGATCGACAAGGTCGCGGCGCGGCAAGAGACCCGCGGCGGCGATGTCTCCCGCGAGGGCGTGCAGCGCGACCTGCTGCCGCTGATCGAGGGCACCACGGTCTCGACCAAGCACGGCCCGGTGAAGACCGACCACATCCTGTTCATCGCCTCGGGCGCCTTCCACATCGCCAAACCGTCGGATCTGCTGCCCGAGCTTCAGGGCCGCCTGCCGATCCGGGTGAACCTCCGGGCGCTGACCGAGGATGATTTCGTCCGCATCCTGACCGAGACCGACAACGCGCTGACGCGCCAGTACACCGCGCTGATGGCCACCGAGGAGGTCACCGTCGAGTTCACCGAAGACGGCATCCACGCGCTCGCCCGGATCGCGGCGCAGGTCAACGAAAGCGTCGAAAACATCGGCGCGCGCAGGCTCTACACGGTGATGGAGCGGGTCTTCGAGGAGCTCTCCTTCACCGCCCCCGACCGCGCCGGCGACAAGATCACGGTGAACGGCGAGTTCGTCGAGACCTATCTCGGCGAGCTGACCCGCTCCGCCGACCTCAGCCGCTACGTGCTCTGACGCCAAGTCGCCTCGCAGCCTCCGAGAAGAGCGGCGCCCCCGCTCTTCTCTACGTTCCAAATACTCCCGCCGGAGGCATCCCCCCGCCCAACCGGCACTCCGCAGGGCTCCCCCCGAGCCCAACGCCACCAAACACCCCCGCTCTTCTCTACGTCCAAAATACTCCCGCCGGAGGCGTCCCCCCGCCCAACCGGCCCACGCCGGGCTCCCCCCGAGCCCAACGCCACCAAACCGCCCCCATCATCTTCTCTTCGTCCAAAAATACTCCCGCCGGAGGCGTCCGGCCCCTACCGCCGGCCCGAGCCTCTGGCTATCGTCGCGACGACAGCCCAAGGAGGTGCCCCATGAAACGCTCGCGCATCAACGAGATCATCCGCGAAGGCGATGCCTTCATCCGCAGCCACGGCTTCTGCCTGCCGCCCTTTGCCTATCTGACACCGTGTGAGCTGCGCAAAGCCGAGCATGGCGAGATCAAGCGCCGCAACATGGGCTGGGACATCACCGATTACGGCGCCGGCGATTTCGACAAGATGGGGCTGTTTCTCTTCACCACCCGCAACGGGCTCAACGCCGATCTCGGCAAGCACAGCGCCATGCTCTACGCCGAGAAGATCATGATCTCGCGGCGCGACCAGCTCAGCCCCAACCACCGGCACGACATCAAGGTCGAGGACATCATCAACCGCGGCGGCGGCACGCTGGTGCTCGAGCTCTTCGCGGCAACGCCGGAGGGCGAGATCGACCGCCACGCCCCGGTGACGGTGCTCTGCGACGGCATGGAGCGCACCCTGCCGCCGGGCGGGCACCTGAAGCTCGATCCCGGCGAGTCGGTGACCCTGTTCCCGACCACCTGGCATGCCTTCTGGGGCGAGGGCAGCGACGTGTTGATCGGCGAGGTCTCGACGGTGAACGACGACCTCACGGACAATATCTTCGAGATGGAGATCGGCCGCTTTTCCGACATCGAGGAGGATGAGCCGCCGCTGCATCTTCTGGTGTCGGATTACGCCTCCAGGCTCTGAGTGGGGCCTCCCGAACGAAAAATGCGCCCCGCGAGGAGGCGCATTTTCCAATTTCAACCGATCTGGGAGCGATCAGATCGCGTCCTTGATCCAGCTTTCGATCGATGCTTTCGGCGCGGCGCCGGTGCGGTTCGAGATCACCTCGCCATCCTTGAACAGGAACAGCGCGGGGATGCCGCGCACGCCGAGCTGAGCGGCAACGGCCTGATCGTGGTCGACGTTGATCTTGGCAACCTTGACCTTGCCTTCATACTGCTCGGACAGCTCTTCGAGCGCCGGGCCGATCTGCTTGCAGGGGCCGCACCATTCGGCCCAGAAATCGACCACGACGGGGATGTCGGAGTTCTTCACTTCCTCGTCGAAGGTCGCGTCGGTGACGGGAACGGTGGCCATGATTCTCTCCTTAACGGGTTTGGCAGCCGGTAACTTGAGGCGCGAAGGTAGGTATGGCCCGGCGGGAGGTCAAGCCGTTGTAGCGCGCGCCAGCGCCGCAGACACAAGATCGTGTGGCAATGCCATGTAGCTTTGCGTTGATGTCCAGATCAGCGCCGTTTCCACCTCGCGACCCGGCCAGATCTGCGCCAGCGCTGCCGCATAGGCCCCCATCTGCCGCAGCAGCCCCTCGGGGACCTCGGCCGGCGTCGCGGGCACGGTGCGGTTCGACTTGAAGTCGACCGCGATGATCTTGGTGTCGGTCACTAGCAGCCGGTCGATGATGCCGTGGATGCGCCCGACAGGCTCTATGCTGGCGGAAATCGGCACTTCTGCAAGGGTGCCAGGGGCAAAGAACGGCGCCAGCGCGGGCGTGTCGAGCACCGCGATGGCCTCCTCGGCGAGCCGCTCGGTCTCTTCCGGCAATTCCTCGGCGATGGCGAGCACATGCGGAACCGCCTCGGCGCGCGCCTCTGCCGGGAGCGCCGAGAGATGTTCGAGCAGCAGGTGCAGCGCGGTGCCGCGGCGCATCGCTTCTTCGGTGTCGTCGCCATCCTCGCCGCCAAGCGCCTTGGGGCCGCCAAGGTTCGAGGGCGAGACCGCCTCGGTTGCCGCCTCCGGCACGGGCGCGGGATGGCGGAAGATCTCGGGCAGCTCCGCCTCGACGCGCGGGGCCTCCTCGACCGTCTCATGCGGCAGGTCGCTCCAGTCGGCGCGTCCCAGCGTCAGCCCCTCGCCGCTGCCCCAGCCGCCAAAGCCGAACTCGGCGGGCTCGGCGCCCGAGCGCTCCATGCCGAGCCGCACCTGATCGTACCAGGCGTTGCCCTGGCTGCCGAGCTTGCCGGCGGCGGCGACCACGAGCCACTTCTCGGCCCGGGTCAGAGCCACATAGAGCAGCCGGTCACGTTCGCGCTGGCCGGCCTCCTTGGCCTCGGCCAGAGCCTGCGCCTGGACCTGCGGCTGGCCCTCGGCGCTGGCCTTCCAGACCGTGCCGGTCTCGCCCTCGAGCAGGCTGTCGCGGATCTGGCTGTTGGGCTCGGCGCAGTCGGGCAGGATCACGATCGGCGCCTCGAGCCCCTTGGCTCCGTGCACTGTCATCACCCGGATGCGGCTGCCGGCGCTGTCGGGGGCGCGCTTAATCTCGAGATCGTCGGTCTGCATCCACTCGAGGAAGCCGGTGAGCGAGGGCACTTCGGTCTGCTCGTAGGCCAGCGCCTGCGCGAGCAGCGCGTTGATGCCATCCTCGGCCTCTTCGCCAAGTCGCCCGAGCAATCGCTTGCGCCCGTCATGGCGGGTGAGGATGCGCTCGATGAGATCGTAGGGGCGCAGGAAATCGGTCTCGCTGCGGAGGTCGTCGAGCACCGCCATCACGCGCGGCAAAGCGTCTCTGTTCCTGCGCAACTCGGCCCAGAGATAGCCCTTGCGGCCCTGCGCCAGCGTGAACAGCTGCTGCTGCGACAGGCCAAAGAGCGGCGAGCGCAGCGCGGTGGCGAGCGACAGGTCATCCTCGGGCGTGGCGAGGAAGGCCAGCAGCGCGCCGATATCCTTCACCGCCAGCTCCGACATCACCTTGAGCCGGTCGGCCCCGGCGATCGGCAGGCCATGCTGCTTGCAGGCGCGGATGATCTCGGAGAACAGCGTGCCGCGCCCGCGCACGAGGATCAGGAAATCGCCGGCATGGGCGGGGCGGGTCTTGTAGCTGCCGCTATGGCCGATCTCTTCGGGAAGCGGCGTGCCGATGGTGCGGTCGATGAAGCCCGCGATGCGGTTGGCGAGCACCACCGCGTGATGGCGCTGGCCGACCCGGTCGACCGGCTCGTACCAATCGGCCTCCTCCTCGTCGTCCTTGGTCGGCTCCACATGCGGCCAGAGATCGACCCGGCCGGGCATCTCCGACTTGAAGGCGCGGTGTTTCTGATCCTGCGAGAACCCCGCCGCCTCGCGCCCGTCGAAGGTGTTGTCGACCAGCCGCAGGATCGGCTCGGCGGAGCGGAAGCTGTATTCCAGCATCATCCGGCTCAGCGGCGCCTCGGTGCGTTGCAGGCGCTCGGCGAACTCGTCGCACATGCGGTCGAACTCGCGCGGGTCGGCGCCCTGGAAGGAGTAGATCGACTGCTTCTTGTCGCCGACCACGAAGATCGTGCGCCGCACATCGGCGCGCGCGCCCTCTCCGGAGGTGAACTCATGCGCCAGCCGCTCGATCACCTGCCATTGCACCGGCGAGGTGTCCTGCGCCTCGTCGACGAGGATGTGGTCGATGCCGCCGTCGAGCCGGTAGAGCACCCATTCCGCCACCCGCTCATCGGAGAGCAGATCGCGGGCGCGGATCACCAGATCGTCGAAATCGAGCCAGCCGCGGCGCTGCTTCTCTGTCTCGTAGGCGGGCAGGAAGGCCTGCGCGAAGCGGTGCAGCGCCAGCTCGCGCCCGACCGCACCCAGCGCCAGCCGGGTCTGACGCGCCTGTTCGACCCTGCGCATCAGGTCTTCGAGCCGGGTCATCAGCGGCTCGAGCGCGCCGGTCTGCAGCCCCTTGGTGGGGAAACTGCCGATCTTGGCGGTGAACGGCTCCTTGGCGGCCTTGCCGGTGAGCAGCACGCCCTCGAGGATCTGCAGCGCGTCGAGATCGGGGCCGCCGATCCGCGCCAGTTGCAGACCCGCCTTCTGGTCGTTCTTGCCCGAGCCGGCCAGCGCCGCCGCCACCTCGCGCAGCAGCTCGATCTCACCGCCGAGGAAGACCGAGGCCAGCAGCGCCTCTTCGCTGTCCTCCGGCGAGAGCCCGTACATGGCGAGGATCTCCTCGTGCGACCGCGCCGGCAGGAAGGCCTCCTTGCTGCGGCACATCTCGGCCAGCAGCTTGTCGGGATCGTCGGTCAGATAGCGCGCCAGATCGGCCACCAGAGCCTGTCGCGGACCTTCCGAGAGCCTGTCGAGCACCTCGGCGCGCAAGAGCTGCGCCGCGCGGTCTTCCATCTCGTGAAACTGCGGCGAGACCCCGGCTTCGAGCGGGAAGCGCCGCAAGAGCGAGGCGCAGAACGAGTGGATGGTCTGGATGCGCAGCCCGCCCGGCGTCTCGATGGCGCGGGCAAAGAGTGTGCGCGCGCCGGCCAGCCGCTCGGGCGGCAGCGGCCCGTCGAGCCCGAGCTGGCGCAGCTCGGCCCGCAGCGCCTCGTCATCGAGCATCGCCCAGGCGCCGAGACGGCGGAACAGCCGGTTCTGCATCTCGGTGGCGGCGGCCTTGGTGTAGGTCAGGCACAGGATGTGCTCGGGCAGCACCCCGTCGAGCAGCAGCCGCGCCACCCGGTCGGTGAGCACGCGGGTCTTGCCCGAGCCGGCATTGGCCGAAAGCCAGGTCGACAGATCCGGCCGCGCGGCGCGGACCTGCGCTTCGGTCGCCTCGTCGCGCTTCATTCCAGCACCTCGCGGTCGGCCTCGTCGATCACGTCCCATTCGCCAAAGCGTGACAGGTGGTCATACTCGGACACGTCTTTCTCCCGCACCAGCGCGGCGCGGGCGGTATAGCCGCGCTCGGGCTCGAACCAGCGGGTCATCAGCGTCTCGAACTCGGCCCAGACCTGCTGCGCCGGCATCTCCTCGAGCGGCGCCGGCACCTCGCGGGGATTGCTGGACACAGAGACAAACACGGCCCGTTCGGTGTGTCGCGGTTGCAGATCCTTGAACGCCCCGCGCTCGACCATCGCCGCCTCGAGCAGCAGCTGCTTGTCGAAATGGCGCTGCTGGCTCTCCGTGGGCGCGGCGCCGGTCTTGTAATCGTAGAGATGCGCGCCGCCGCGGTCGTCGATGTCGATCCGGTCGGCCTTGCCGCGCAGGGTGAAGCCGAGCGCCGGGATCTCGGCATGGCCCATGATCTCGAAATGCGCCGGGCGGGCGATGCTCTGGCGCTCCCGCTCGGTCTCGGCAAACCACTCCGCCACCCGCCCGAGCCGCGCCTGCCAGAGATGCCGCGTCGTCGGGTAGGGCACGCGCTCCGGATCGCCGATCAGCGCCGTTGTACGTCTGAGCAGGGCCTCGGTGGTGAGCTGCGTCGGGTCGGCAAGGCTCTCCTTGACGAACTCCTCGAGCACCTCGTGGATCAGGATCCCGCGTAGCAGCGCATCGGGGGCGCGTTGCAGCGGGTTGAGCGGGGAGAGCTTCAGCACCCGCTTCGCGTAGATGTGGAACGGGTCGCGGATCAGGTGCTTGATCTCGGTGACCGAGAGGCTGACCGGGCGCGCCTCTCTGGGCGGTGCCGGCGATGGCCGGGTCGCGGGCGGGCTCGGCTGTGGCTTTTCCAGCGCGCGCCCCAGCGCCAGCCAGTGACTGCCGCGCGCCTTCATCGCCGCCAGCGCCTGCGGGCCGCTGCGATCGGGCAGACCGTTCATCAGGTTCATCAGGCGGTTGAGCCAGCGCGAGGGCACCGTCTCGGCATCGTCGGATTTCATCGCGCGGGTCAGCCAGACCTGCGGCGCGGCCACCGCCTGCTGGAAATCATGCGCCGCGAGCCCGATGCGCCGCTCGGGCACCAGAAGCCCCGCCTTATGCCGCATCCGGCGGTTCAGCCACGGATCGGCGCCCGGCAGCTCCGGCCACGAGCCCTCGTTGAGCCCGCCGAGGATCAGCAGATCCGCCCCCATGACGCGGGCCTCGAGCGTGCCCCAGATCAGGATGCGCGGGTGCGGCGCGTCGCGGTCGCGCAGTTCGTGCTGCTGCAGGATCGCGGCGAAGAGATCGCCGTAATCGCGGGCGTCGAGATCGGTGCCGAAGCCAGCCTCCGCGCGCAGCCCCTCGACCACCGCCCGCGCCTTGCGCCCGGCGGCCTCCTTCCAGAGCTCGGAATCTTCCCCTTGCGGCCCGGCGGCGATGGCCTCGGCGCGGGTGACATGATCCTCGATCCAGTCCGCCAGCGCGCGCTTGCCGCGAGAGGGCGGCTGGCAGAAGCACTCGGCGACCCAGTTGGCCCAGCTCTCCATCTCGTTCGCCACGCCCCAGGCGCGGATCAGCTCGGGGCGCGGATAGGGCCAGGATTGCTTGCGGATATGCAGCTCGAGCTCGCGGGTGGCGCGCAGGTGCTCGCCCCGGTCATGGCCGGAATGGCAAAGCGGGTGCTTGAGCAGCGTCAACAGCGCCTCGGCGGTCAGATCCTGCTGGAACAGGGGCGAAACATGGCGCAGGAAGCGCCCCGGCGGCGACAGCTGCAGCGGCGTGCCGGCGGAATCGTCGGGCAGGATGTTCCAGCGGTCGAGCGCCGCCGTCACCTGCCGGGTCAGCATCCGGTCGGGGGTGATCAGAGCCGCCGTCAGCCCCTCCTCGGTGGCCTGCCGCAGGCGCAGGGCGATGGCGGTGGCCTCGTCGCGCTGCGAGGCGGCCTCGACCAGCGTCAGATCCTCGGTGGCGGCGATCAGGTCGGGCAGCATCGGCCCCTCGTCGCGCCACTGATCGGTGACCGGCGCCGGGCGCAGCGCCAGCGAGATCAGCCGGTTGCGCGCGGCGCTCGGCGGCTCGGCCCCGGACCAGCGCAGGACCTCTTCGGCCTGCATCCCGAGATCATTCATCAGCTTGGCGAAGCGAAACTGAGGGTGATCCTCGCTCGAGAGCGCATCGGTCAGCCCGTGCCAGACGCTGTCGGGCGTGTCGAAATCGAACCCCGGCAGCACCAGCGCGCCCTGCGGCAGCTTTGCCACGGCGCGCATCAGCTCGTTCGTGCCCCCGCGCGAGCCGGTGGAGCCGGCCAGGATCACCGGGTGCCCGGGCGGGTGTTCCTCCCAGTCGGACAGTCTCTGTTTCAGCGCAAGACGGCGAAACGCGGTGGTGTCGGGCGCATCCTCGGCATTGTCGAAATAGCGCTGCACGATGTTGAGAAAGCTCAGCGCGCGCTGCCAGTGGCCGGACTCGTCGCTGACATCGAGCGCCGCGATATCCTCGGGCGAGACGCCCTCATCCTGCATCTCGTCCATCAGCGTGGCGAGGCTGTCGGCGAGATCGAAGAGCGCGGTGCGGGGAGCGAGATCGGGCTGCGCGTCGAGCAGGCTCGAGACCAGCCCGGTAAGCTCCAGTCGCCGCCGGAGCGGCGAGACCGGCGCGGGCAGATGCGACAGCGCGATCGGGTCGGCGACGTTGCTCAGAAGCCGGATGCGCGGCAGCAGCGTTGCCGGGCCGCGATCGAAGATCTGCCGGATGCGCCGCGCCATGCGGGTGGTGTTGACGATCAGTTCGACCCGCGCCATCGCCTCGGGCGGCTGGCCCTGCATGCGTGCGCAGAGCCCCGCGACCAGCGCCTCGGGGAAATCGATGCCGGGGGCCAGGGCAAAAACGCGGGGGGCGGCGGAAGGCTCAAACATCGGTCGCCAGCATCTCTTCGGCGAGGCGGATGCCCTCGGGATGGCCCACGTCGCACCATTGCCCGGGATAGGGCAGACCGAAGAGCCGGCCCTCCTCGGCCATCCGGTTCCAAAGCAGGTTCAGCGAAAATACAGGCTCTAACACGGCCTCAAGTGTGTCCGTCTTGACGATCTGCGCACCGGTATAGACGAAATCTCCGCCGCGCTGGAGCTGACCGCCCGGGGCGATCTCGAAATCGCCGCCTCCCTTGCGCCCGATGGCGCTCCCGAGCGGCACGCAGAGCAGCAGCGCGTCCATGCGCGCGGGATCCCAGGCCTCGGCCAGCAGGCGCAGCGGGTTGGGGCCGGACCAGACCGCGTCGGTGTTGAGGGTGAAGACCGGGTCGGCCTCGAGAAGCGGAAGCGCCAGACGCAGGCCGCCGCCGGTGTCGAGGATCTCGGGCTCTTCGCGCGAGACGGCCACAGCGCGGGGTGCGAGATGCGCCTCGAGCTGGTCGGCGCGGTAATGGGCGTTGGCCACAAGGCGCAGCGGGCCGAACCCCTCGGCGAGGTCCAGCGCGTGGTCGATCAGCGGCTTGCCCGCCACCTCGATCAGCGGCTTCGGGCGGTCGGCGGTCAGGGCGCCCATGCGGGTGCCGAAACCGGCGGCGAAGAGCATCAGGGCGTCGGGCATGGGGTTTTCAGCCTTTGCAGGATCTCGGGCGTGGGCGCGGGAAGCGCCGGATGCAGGATCGCGGCGACCTCCGCAAGGGCCGGATGGCGCAGATCGGTCTGCAGGTGGCCCCAAACGCGCGGGATCAGGTCGATATAGCCTGGCTTGCCCCGGGTTGCGGCGAGCCGTGCGAAGACCCCGAGAATGCGCAGATTTCGCTGCGCGCCGAGCACCGCGAGGGCTGTGCGGAAGGGGGCTTCGGGCTGGCCGGTTTCCGAGAGATAATGACGGATCGCGGCCGCTGCGGTCTCGGGGGCAATATCGCGGCGGGCATCCTCGATCAGCGAGACGAGATCATAGGCGCGGTGACCCTGCAGCGCGTCCTGGAAATCGAGCAGGCCGGCGCGGGCGGGGCCTTCGCGCTCTGGCAGCCAGAGGATGTTCTCGGCGTGGTAGTCGCGGAGGATCATCACATCGGTGTCGGGGGCGTGGGCCTTGAGCACGCGCTCGAAGGCCGCGGCGCAGGCCTCGGCGGTGCCGGGCTGCGGGGCGTGGCCGGCATTGCTGGCGTAGCAGGTGAAGGCGAGGTCGGTCATCGCCGCGAGGGTCTGCGGTGTCGCTTCGGGCAGATCCGGCGGCGGCGCGTGACGATGAAGGGCGATCAACGCGTCGGTTGCGGCGAGATAGAGCCGCTTTTCGGTCTCGGGATCGCTGGAGAGCCGAGCGATCAGACCGTCACCGAGATCCTCGAGCAGCAGCTTGCCCGGCGCTTCGGCATAGATCTGCGGCGCGCTGAGGCCGAGCGAGAGCAGGTGCCGAGAGAGCCGGGCAAAGAGGGCAGTGTCGCCCTCGGGATCGTCCATCAGGATCGCGCGCTCCGCACCCCTGGCGAGCCGCGTGTAGCGGCGGGCAGAGGCGTCTCCGGCGATCGGCGTAGCGGTGGCGTCTGCCCAGCCGGCCTGCGCGAGGAAGGTGTCGGTCATCCGGTCAGCTCCGGCACGATGGCGTCCCAGCGCAGATCGCTCCAGTCGAGCGTCAGTTCGCGGCTGTCTTCCGCCGCGCCCGCATTGAAGCTCAGCGACAGCGCGTCGGCGGGGGCGAGATCCTCGAGCCGGTCGGGCCATTCGACGAGGCAGATTGCGGTCTCGAAGGCGTCGGCGAGGCCGAGTTCCTCGCACTGATCCGGGTCGGAGAGGCGATAAAGATCCGCATGCCAGAGCTCTCCGGCGGCGGTGTCATAGACCTGCACCAGCGTGAAGGTCGGCGAGGGCACATCCTCGGGCGCGTCTTGCAGGGCGTGGATCAGGCAACGGGCGAAATGGGTCTTCCCGGCCCCGATGCCGCCCGAGAGCAGCAACACGTCGCCGGGCGAGAGCCGCGTCGCCAGCTTTCTGGCGAGGGCACAGGTCGCCTCGGGCGAGGTCAGGGTGAGGACGGCGCGCGGCGAGGTCATGGCGGCGAAGATACCGTGCCGCCGCGCCGGTGCAAGGGCGATCCGAGCGCGGCCGTTCAGGACGGGGCGAGCGCCTCCGGCCGTGGCGTGACCAGCCGCGCGAAGCGCACCAGCGTGGCGCCGCCGGGCAGGGGTTCGGCGTGGCAGCGCAGGGGCCGATCCTCGAGATCGCGCAGCTCGGCCTCCCAGGCTGCGCGGTCGCGCTGGGTGGTCACGAAGTCGCGCAGATCGCCCCAGATCGGGCTCGGGTGGAAGGCGGCCTGCCAGTGTTGCGTGGCCTCGCCGATGCCGAGATCGGCGGGGCTTGCCTCGGGGTCGGCGCCCCACATCTCGCGATAGGCGGCGTTGCAGAAGGCCAGCTTGCCGATGCGCGAGAACACGGCGATGGCATCTTCGAGACTGTCGAGCACCGATTGCGAGGTCTCGAGTTCCTGCCGGAAATGCCGGGTGAGAGACACTTCGGCGCTGATATCCTCGAACAGGAAGGCGATGCCGCCATCGGGATGCGGCCGCCCGGTCATCCGGTAGGTCAGCCCCGAGGGCAGCGACCACGTTTCGACATGGTGGTCGCTGCTGGCGGCGGCGATGACCTCGCCCAGCTTGTCGCGCCAGCTTCGGTAATCGCGGGGTTCGGGCATGACCTGCTTGTCGCGCAGCATGTCGAAGAAGCTGAGCAGGTTGGGGCGCCCGGTCAGGACATCCGCCGGCAGCTGGGTGAGGTCGAGCAGCGCCGGATTGAACAGCACCAGCCGCCGCTCCTTGTCGAACACCGCGAGCGCGATGGGCAGATGGGCGAAGATGCGGGTCAGGGTCTGCAGGAAATTGCGCTGGGTGGTTTCCGCGCTGATCACCGCGTCGATGTTCTGGGCGTAGTGCAGCCAGCCGCCGGAGATCCGGCACGATTGCACCTCGTACCAGGATCGGGTGTCGGCCTCGGCGCTGCCGAGACTGGTACGGGTCACCCGAAGCGCCTGGCCGGGGTCGGGGCGGAGACGGAAAGGCGAGGTGCCGGGCGCGGCGCCCGCCTGCGCGCGCAGGTCGTCGAAGACGGCGTTGGTCCAGGTGATGGCGTCGGCGTCGTCCGTCATCCAGATGGCCAGTGGCGCGCGCGCGACCGCGCGGCGCAGCAGTGCCAGTTCGTGTTCCTGGCAACGCAGGCGCAGGGCCTCGCCTCCGGCAAGGGGGGGCGCGCTCAGCGTGAGGCGGACGCTGTCGCCATCGGGCGCGAGGGTGAGGCGGGTGAAGGGGTCGTCCTGCGCGCAGAGCGAGAGGCGGGTGTTGGGCGGCCGATCGGGCAGGGGGCCGAACAGCGGTTCGAGTGCTGCGGTGACCTCGGCCCAGCCGAGAGGCTCTTCGGGAGCGCGCTCGAAGAGGCGGTCGGCCTGAGACGAGCGGTCGCTGACCACATCGCCGCGCAGCACCAGGGTCACCGGCGGGTCCTGTGCAGTGACCATCGAAGCCGCGGGCGGCCGTCGGCCGGCGTGGCTGACCAGCCAGCCCGCGACGAAGGCGGCGCCGCCGGCCCCAAGGCCGGTGAAGAGAGCAAGCACGGGTTCGACCAAGGCGCATATCCCGGAAGGTGTTCCGGGATATGGGTACGGCAGGAAAGGTTAATCCGGGGTTAAACGGCCCGTCGAGCCCGCGTCTCAGGCCTCGAAGGGTTGGTTTTCGCCTATGCCGGTGCCGACGGGTATGACGGGTGGCATGATGCTGGCGCGGGGCCAGACCACCTCGACGATGGCGCCCGAGCGCGGTCCGCGGCGGACGCCGGAGCTGGGATCGGAGCCATTGGCGAAGCTGAGCTCGGCGCCGCTGCGTTCGAGCAGGGTCTTGGCGATGAACAGACCCAGCCCCATGCCTTCGTATTCCGGGCGGGCGCGGCGGTCGGCCTCGCTGCGGCGGCGGCGCATCAGCGGATCGCCAAGCCGCCCGATCAGGTGCGGCGGGAAGCCTTCGCCGTCGTCGAGGATGCGCACGGTGACGCTGTCGGCATCCCAGAGCGCCTCGACCCAGACCTGGCTGCGGGCGAAATCCACCGCGTTCTGGATCAGGTTGCGCAGCCCGTGGATGACCTCGGGCCGGCGCAGGATCTGCGGCACCACCGGATCGTCCGGGTCGGGCCGGGTCTCGATTCCGATCTCCTTGCCGCGATCTTCATGCGGCTCGGCGGCCTCGCGGATCACCTCGGTCAGCGGCGCCTGCCGCATCTGCAGGTCGTCCTTGCCGGCGCGGCCCATGCTGCGCAGGATATCCCGGCAGCGGTCGGCCTGATCTCGGATCAGCCGTGCATCCTCCTGGCTGTCGGGGCGGTCGTCGAGATCCTCGATCAGCTCGGCGGAGGTGAGCTTGATGGTGGCCAGCGGCGTGCCCAGCTCATGCGCCGCGGCGGCGACCACGCCGCCCAGGTCGTTGAGTTTCTGGGCCCGCCCCAGCGCCATCTGGGTGGCAAGCAGCGCGTCGGACATGGTGTTCATCTCGGTGGTGATGCGGCGGGCGTAGACCGAGATGAAGACCAGCGCGATGGAGATCGCCACCCATTCACCGAAGATGAACACCTGCGGCAGCTCCAGAACCTCGCCGTTCATCGGGCGCAGCGGGATGTGCACGAAGGCCATGATCGTCACCAGCACGAAGGCGGTGGCGTTCAGAAGCACGGTCGAGCGCAGCGACAGCACTGTCGCCGATACGGTGACCGGGGCAAGCACCAGCATCGAGAACGGGTTGTTGAGCCCGCCTGTGAGGAACAGCAGGAAGCACAATTGCAGCAGGTCGAACATGACCATCAGCGTGTTCTCGGTCTCTGAGAGGCGCTTGTTCTCGGGGAAGACGAACATCGCCACGAGGTTTCCGGCCACCGACACGCCGACCGCGAGGTAACAAAGCCCAAGCTCGAGCTGCAGGTCGTAGAGTTGCCGCGCCACCGCGATGGCGATGAGCTGGCCGCCGATGGCAACCCAGCGCAGCACGATCATGGTGCGCAGGCGGATGAAATTGCCGCGCTGGTCCTCGTCCAGCAATCCCAGGTCTTCTTCGCTCATCTGCGCGCTTTCGTCTCTTTGATCCGGCCCGGGCAATTGTTAGGTCTGCCCCATCCGATACGCAAACAACTCCGGAATCGTCTCATGCGCTGGATCGCCGCCGTCGCCGCTGCTCTCGTTCTCGCCCTGTTGATCGGGGGAACGTGGCTCTTCACGCGCCCCAGTGCCGAGGCCGATCCTTTCGAACCCTGCAGGGAAGGCGCCATCGCCGGCGGTGCCGGGCAGATCGGCGGCCCGTTCGAGCTGGTCAACGCGCAAGGCGAGACGGTCACCGACAAGGACGTGATCACCCAGCCGACGCTGCTCTATTTCGGCTATACCTTCTGCCCCGATGTCTGCCCGCTCGACACCGTGCGCAACGCCGATGCGGTCGATCTGCTCGAGGCGCAGGGCAAGATGGTGACGCCGGTGTTCATCTCGATCGACCCCGAGCGCGACACCCCCGAGGCGGTGGGAGACTTTGCCCACAACGTGCACGAGCGCATGATCGGCCTGACCGGCTCGCCCGAGCAGATCCAGGCGGCGAGCCAGGCCTACCGGACCTATTTCAAGAAGCAGGACGGCGACGACGAGTTCTACCTCGTCGATCACTCGACCTTCACCTACCTCGTGCTGCCCGAACATGGCTTCGTCGAGTATTTCCGCCGCGACAAGACCCCCGAGGAGGTCGCCACCGCCGCGGCCTGCTTCATCGACCGCATGTAACAAGTTCGATATGGCGGTTTGACCCTCAGCACCCCGCAGGATATTTAAATCAGTGGGATAAGTTGGGTTGAGGGAACGCACGTGTCGGAACACAGGATCGAAGACCTTGGCGACGATCGGTCGCTGCTCCTTGTCGATGACGACGAGCCCTTCCTAAGGCGCCTCGCCAAGGCGATGGAGAAGCGCGGCTTCGAGGTCGAGACCGCCGATTCCGTCGCAGGCGGCCGCGCCATCGCCACCGCCCGTCCGCCGGCCTATGCGGTGGTCGATTTGCGGCTCGAGGATGGCAACGGGCTCGACGTGGTCGAGGTGCTGCGCGAACGCCGCCCCGACAGCCGCATCGTGGTTCTGACAGGCTACGGCGCCATCGCCACCGCAGTCGCCGCGGTCAAGATCGGCGCCACCGATTATCTCTCGAAGCCCGCCGACGCCACCGACATCACCAACGCGCTGCTGTCGAAGGGCGACGACCTGCCGCCGCCGCCGGAAAACCCGATGAGCGCCGACCGGGTGCGCTGGGAGCATATCCAGCGGGTCTACGAGCTTTGCGACCGCAACGTCTCGGAGACCGCGCGCCGGCTCAACATGCACCGCCGCACCCTGCAGCGCATCCTCGCCAAGCGCTCGCCGCGCTGAGCGGCTTGCCTTGGGCAAGAGGGGGCGCTGGGCTCAGAGGTCGTAGCGCTTGAGCACCTTGTCGACGACCTGTCCGTTGGCCATGACATAGCCGCGGATCGCGCCGTAATCCTCGAAGCCGCGGCTCTGGTAGTAGATCAGCCCGCCCTCGTTGTCGGCGCGGATCTCGGCGTTGATCCAGGCATAGCCCGAAACCCGTGCCGCGCGCGTGGTCGCCTCGAAGAGCTTCGAGCCGATGCCGAGCCCGGTCTTGCCGATGCGGGCGAAGGTGGCGATCTGGCCCACGGTCTCGCCATGCTCGCGATGCGGCTCGACCCACTGGAACCCCATCAGCTCGCCCGCCGCATCCTCGGCCACGTGCCAGATCGAGCGCGGATCGGCCTCCATCTTGTTGAGCAGGCTCTCGCGGCTCACCGGGTCGGTGAGCGCGGTGGTGCCGCCGGCCTCGATGATCTCGTTCAGGAGCTCGGCCATCTGGCGGGCGTCGAGCGGCGCGGCGCGGCGGGTGGTGATGGTCATGGCAGCTGCTCCAGCAATTCGGCGTGGCGCGCGGTGAAGGCGTGGCGGGCCTCGACCGGCGGGCGCAGGTGGATGTCGAGCCCCTCCATCAGCGCATCGTCGGGCCGGCCAAAGAACTTCTTGGCCTCGGCCTCGGTGAAGCCCGCGATCTGCGTCGCCTCCATGTAGGCCGAGACCATATCGGCCTTCTTGATGCGCTTCTTGAGCGTCACCGGGCAGAGCGCCGGCAGGCCGAAGCGGATGCGGATCGCCGCCTCGAGCCGCTTGTCGAGCTCCTTGTATTCTGGCCCCACCGCCGCCTTCACCGGCGAGATCATGTCGCCGATGACGTATTCCGGCGCATCATGCAGCAGCGCTGTGAGCTGCTGGGCGGGGGTGGCATTGGGATACATCCGGCTGAACAGCGCCTCGACCAGCAGCGAATGCTCGGCCACGGAATAGGGGAAATCGCCCTCGGTCTGGCCGTTCCAGCGCGCCACGAAGGCGAGCCCGTGGGCAATATCTTCGATCTCGATATCGACCGGGGTCGGGTCGAGCAGGTCGAGCCTGCGGCCCGAGAGCATCCGTTGCCAGGCGCGGCTCTGTTTCGGCATGATCAGACCTCCAGCGGCTCGGTGCTGTAGACGTGGTTGCTGTGCAGCTTGCCGCGATGGGCATAGCCGAGGCCCCGGAAGGTGCGGCGAATCCAGGCCTCCTGCCGGAAATACTCCAGCACGAGGATCGGGCGCCAGCGGTGCACGATGTGCCAGGCCCCGCGCAGCGCCTGCTTTTCGTGGCCTTCGACATCGAGCTGCAGGATCGAGACCTTGCGCGCCAGCGGCACCGTGTAATCGAGCATCACCGCCGAAACAGGCTCGATTCCCTCCCCCGGTGCCTCGACGAAATGCGACAGCCCGCCGAGCGAGCGGCCCTCGGCATCGCGGGTGCGGAACAGCACCTCTTCGTCGCGGTTCGACAGGGCGGCGTTGGTCAGTTCGACATTGGTGAGCCCGTTGAGCGCGATGGTCTCGCGCGCGGCGGCGTAATTGCCCGGGTTCGGCTCGAAGGCCCAGAGCTTGCGCCCCTCGGCCAGCCCCGACGACAGCGCCGGCAGGAAATCCCCGAAGAAGGTGCCCGCGTGGATGATATCGCCATCGCCTGCGTGCTTCCGCATGAAGCGCAGCGTGTCGGGCTCGTAGGCGCGGCCCGCGATCACCGCCTTCGCGGCGGGCCGGTCCTCAAGCCCCTTCGGCACGCAGTAGCGCCCGTATTCGTTCGAGGGGTAGACTGCGTCGGCCTCGTCCATGTCCTGCCCTTCGCATGTTGTGCCCTGCCGTCGCGGCATCGTTATCGTTCTGTTGGCTGCAATTTCTGATCCACGTTGCCGGGCAATACAAGGGATGCTACCTCCCACGTCAAATCCGCAATGCAGGAATGGAGCGCCGGAACATGGCTGAAGACTATATCGTCAAGGACATCGCGCTGGCCGAGTTCGGCCGCAAGGAACTGGATATCGCCGAAACCGAGATGCCGGGCCTGATGGCCTGCCGCGCCGAGTTTGGCGAAGAGCAGCCGCTCAAGGGCGCCCGCATCGTCGGCTCGCTGCACATGACGATCCAGACCGCCGTGCTGATCGAAACCCTCGTGGCGCTGGGCGCCGATGTCCGCTGGGCCTCGTGCAACATCTTCTCGACCCAGGATCACGCCGCCGCCGCCATCGCCGCGGGCGGCACTCCGGTCTTCGCCGTCAAGGGCCAGACCCTGACCGAGCACTGGGATTACCTCGACCGCTCCTTCCAGTTCCCCGAAGGCGCCAACATGATCCTGGACGATGGCGGCGACGCCACGCTCTACGTGCTGCTTGGCGCGCGCGCCGAGGCGGGCGAGGATCTGGGCGTGCCGACCTCGGAAGAGGAAGAGGTGATCCACGCGCAGATCAAGAAGCGCATGGCGCAGAGCCCGGGCTGGTTCACCAAGACCCGCGAGGCGATCATGGGCGTCTCGGAAGAGACCACCACCGGCGTGCACCGTCTTTATGATCTGCAGAAAAAGGGCCTGCTGCCCTTCCCGGCGATCAACGTGAACGACAGCGTCACCAAGTCGAAATTCGACAACAAGTACGGCTGCAAGGAAAGCCTCGTCGACGGCATCCGCCGCGCCACCGACACCATGATGGCCGGCAAGGTCGCCGTGG
>NZ_JBYNAH010000024.1:0-31938 GCF_059781815.1 Salipiger sp.
TCGCTCGAATGTCGGAACGGATGACCGTCGCTGCCGCCCATCGCCACGACCGTCCGCCCCAGCCCCTCCTCGATGCCCACCGAAGGCGCCCACCCGAGCAGCCGCTCTGCCCGCGAGATATCCAGCACGCTGGACTTCAGCTCACTCTCCAGCGGCGCGCGCTCCAGAACCAGCGCCTTCCCCGTCACCTGCTGCACCAGCGCGACCAGATCCGCCAGCGACGTGCCCTGCCCGGTGCCGATGTTGAGCGTCGTCACCCGCTCGGGCAGCTCCGCCACGCAGGCGCGCGCCACAGCGGCGCAGAAATCCGCGACATGGATGTAGTCGCGCAGGCTCTCGCCGGTGCCGAAGAGCTTGAACGCCCGCCCCGTCGCCAGCGCGTCGAGCAGGATCGTCACCACGCCATAGCTTGGCCCCGCCAGCGGCGAGCCGTAGGCGTTGGCGAGCCGCAGGATGGTCAGCCGGAAGCCGTGCCGGTTGGCGAGCATCACCAGCGCCTGCTCCACCGCCATCTTCTGCAGCGCATAGAAGGACTTGGGGTTGAGACGTGCATCCTCGGGGATGGGCAGCGCATCGGTGTCGCCATAGACCCCGGCGGAAGAGACATAGACCATGTGCCCATGCCAGCCGCGCGCCAGAAGGGCCTCGGCAAAGCGCGCCTGCGGCTCGATTTCGCGGCGGCTTAGATCGGCGAAGCTGTCGAACGGCACGCGCGGGCTGGCCAGCCCGGCGCAATGCACGATGGTGGCGCCCTCTGCGCCCTCGGGCAGCCAGCCCGGCGACAGAACCTCGGGCGTGGTGATCTGCGGAAGCGTCACGGTCGGAGCGGGCGCTGCCCGCCGGGCAACGCCGGTGGCGTCATGGCCCGCCGCCCGCAGATGCGACAGGATCTCGTAGCCCAGAACCCCCGAGCTACCGGTGACGTAGATGCTCATGACGGCCTCCTCAGGCGAAACGTGCAGGCGACAGCGCGGCAACGCTCCCGGCGTCGATCAAAGCCTCGCGCCCGGCCACGAGCGCCGCGGTCAGCTCGGCCAGCGCCGGGGCGGTCTGGATGCCGTGACCGCCCTGCCCGGCGAGCCAGAAGAACCCCTCTGCCGCGCCGTCGAATCCACAGACCGGCGTCTTGTCCGGGGCGAAGCTGCGCAGGCCGGCCCAGCTCGAGACCATGCGGGTGACCGGCACCGTCACCGCGCGCTCGTAGCGGTCGAGCCCCTCGGCCAGCACCATGTCGTCGGGCCAGGCATCCTGCGGCGGCACCGGATCGGCATCGGCGGGGCTCACCATGAGCTGACCGCCCATCGGCTTGGCGTACCAGGTCTCGGCGATCGAGCCGAAGAGCGGCCAGAGCCCCACCTCGTGGCCGTCGGGCGCCGGCAGCACCGCCGCAGAGCGGCGACAGGGCTGGATCGCGATCGGCTGCGCGCCCGCCATGCGCGCGATCTCGCCCGCCCAGGCGCCGGCCGCGTTGATCACCACCGGCGCGGCATGGGTCTCGCCGCCCGCCACGATCTGCCACAGCCCCGCCTCGCGGCTCAGCGCCGAAACCGGCGCCTTGCAGCGCAGCTGACCTCCGCGCGCCCGGAACTGGCGCAGGTAGCCCTGCAGCATGGCGGCGACATCGATGTCACGGGCCTCGGGTTCCAGCACCGCACCGGCGAAATGTCCGGGCTTCAGGATCGGCACCAGCCGTTCCGCCTCGACAGCGCTCAACCGCTCGAGCCCGGCGCTGCCGGCGGCATACTCCTCGAGCAGGTCGAGCTCCGCGCCGGTGGCCAGAAGCAGCTCGCCGCGCGGGGTCAGAAGCGGCGCCTCGACCTCGATGTCGGGGGCCTCGAAGAAACCCACCGCCCGGTCGTTCAGCGCCCGCAGCGCGGCGTTGCCGTAGTTGCGGATGAAGATCGCCGCGGACCGCGCCGTGGAATGCCGCCCGGTGCCCGGCTCGGCCTCGAGCAGCAGCACCTCGGTCTCTTCGGCCAGCGCCGCCGCGGCGCTCACCCCGGCCATGCCGCCGCCGATCACGATGATGTCGGGCATGTCGTCTCCTTCACGTTCCGCCGTGCCGCGCTAGATCGCGCCTCACCGGGATAGACAGCCGGGACGCAGGGGGCAAGCGATGCAGCCGGGACACACATATCGGCGTTTCACCGCCCACGAAAAACGTGAAACGCGGGGCACGTCACAAGATGCTATCCCCTTCCCTAGCGTCCTCGATAGCACTGGGTTACTGTGGGTCGATCTCGCCCGTGAGGCGAGCAGCTCCGTGGCCCGAGAAAGGAATTTTTCAGTGACCATCCGGCGCTTTGCTGCCGCCTCCGGCACCGCCCTCTGCCTCGCCTCCGCACCCGCCTTTGCGCTCGAGAACCTGAATTTCTCGACCCCGGGCATGGACGACGACCTTCGCGACCAATTGCGCAACAACTCGGCCCTCGCCTCGGTCGAGGCCGAAGCAGAAGACGCGCCCCCGACCGGGCAGGATGTGCTCGCCGCGGCGCTCTCGGATTACGGCATCCTGCTCGAGACGCTTTACGCCAATGGCTATTACGGTGGTGTCATCAGCATCCGCATCGACGGGCGCGAAGCCGCGGACATTCCTCTGCTGCAGACCCCCGACAGCGTCGATACCGTGGTGGTCAGCGTGCAGAGCGGCCCCGCCTTCACCTTCGGCCGGGCCGAGATCGCGCCGCTTGCCCCCGAGACCGAGCTGCCCGAGGGCTTCAAGCGCGGCGAGACCGCTGAGGCCTCGCTGGTCGGCGATGCCGCCGATGCCGGGATCGAGGGCTGGCGCCAGATCGGCCATGCCAAGGCCGAGATCTCCTATCAGAACGTCGTCGCCGATCATCGCAACAGCGAGCTCGACGTCGAGATGCGCATCGCCCCCGGTCGCGAGCTGCGCTTCGGTCGGCTGATCACCGTCAACGACAGCGCCGTGCGCACCGCCGCGCAGCGCCGCATCGCGGGCTTTCCGACCGGCGAGCGTTTTGATCCCGACGAGCTCGACGAGGTGCAGCGCCGCCTGACCCGCACCGGCACCTTCACCAGCGTGACCTTGCGCGAGGCGGACCAGCCGAACCCCGACGGCACGCTCGATGTCGAGCTGCGCGTGGTCGACAACAAGCCGCGCCGCTTCGGCTTCGGCGCCGAGATCTCCTCGCTCGAGGGGCTGAGCCTCACCGCGTTCTGGCTGCACCGCAACCTCTGGGGCGGCGCCGAGCGGCTGCGCATCGACGGCGAGATCACTGATATCGGGGCCTCCGGCAGCGATGCGCTCGATGCCAGCCTCACCGCGCGGCTCGAGGTGCCCGCCGCCATCGCCGAGCTTGGCCCCAATACCGACGCCTTCTTCGAGGCCTCGATCGCGACCCTGAACGAACCGACCTACTCCTCGGACACCGCCGAGCTGACCGCTGGTCTGACCCGGCGCTTCAACGAGGATCTCACCGGCGAGATCGGCGTCGGGCTGCTCTATTCGCAGACCGAGGATGATCTCGGCGAGCGCGAGTTCCTGCTGTTCACGCTGCCGCTCTCGCTGACATGGGACAAGCGCGACGTCGATCTCGATCCGACCTCGGGCTGGTATCTCGATGCCGAGGTCACCCCGTTCTACAACCTCGACGGCGAGGGCCACGGCGCGCGGCTCTACACCGACCTGCGCGGCTATTACGGCTTTGGCGAAAGCAAGAGCACCGTGCTCGCCGGGCGCCTGCAACTCGGCTCGGTGGTGGGGTCCGAGTTGGAAGACACCCAGCCCGAGTTCCTGTTTTACTCAGGCGGCGCCGGCACCGTGCGCGGCCAGCCCTACCAGTCGCTCACCGTCGATCTCAACGGCAACGAAACCGGCGGTCGCAGCTTCCTCGGCCTGTCGACCGAACTGCGGCAGGACATCAACGACACCTGGGGCGTGGTCGCCTTTGCCGATGCGGGCTACATCAGCGAGGCCAGCACCCCCGGCACCGAGGGCGACTGGCACGCGGGCGCCGGTCTCGGCGTGCGCTATTCGACCCCGATCGGCCCGCTCCGGGTCGACCTCGCCGGCCCGGTTTCGGGCGACACCGGCGACGGGGTGCAGCTTTACATCGGCATAGGTCAGGCATTTTGAAACGGCTTCTACTTCTCCTCTCCCTGCTTCTCGGACTGTCCCTGCCCGCGACGGCGCAGGAGGATGACGAGGGCACACGGCTCGAACGCCTGATCGAGAACGCGCTGTCCTCGGACGGCACCAGCGTGACGGTGCGCGGCTTCCGCGGCGCGCTGAGCTCGCAGGCCACGATGGAGCGCATGACAATCGCCGACGAGCAGGGCATCTGGCTGACGCTGGAGAATGCCGAGCTCGACTGGAGCCGCCTTGCGCTGCTGCGCGGCCGCCTGCAGGTCGACGAGTTGAGCGCCGAGCGTCTGGAAGTGAGCCGCCTGCCCGCCTCCGGCTCCTCCGCCCCGGCCCCCGAGGCCAGCGGCGGCGCCTTCGCGCTGCCCGACCTGCCGGTCTCGGTCAATGTCGGCCGTTTCGCCATCGAGGCGGTCGAGCTTGGCGCGCCGATCATGGGCGAGGCGGTGACGCTCAATGTCGAGGGTGCGGCGCAGCTTGCCGATGGCGAGGGCAACGTGGAGCTTGCCGTGGTGCGGCAGGACGGCCCCACCGACGCGCTGAACTTCACCGGCAGCTACGCCAATGACAGCCGCGAACTGCTGGTCGATCTGGTGCTCGAGGAAGGCTCGGGCGGTCTGCTGACCACCAAGATGGGCCTGCCCGGCGCGCCGCCGATCCGCCTTGCGGTGCAGGGCGAGGGCGTGGTCGACGATTTCACCGCCGAGATCTCGCTCGCCACCGATGGCGAGGACCGCTTCGCCGGTCAGGTGACGCTCGAGGGCGTCGAGGAGCTGGGCCACCGCTTCGCCGCCAATCTCGAAGGCGATCTGCGCCCGCTGCTACCCGTGGAACAGCGCGCCTTTCTTGGCGAAAACCAGATCCTGCGCACCAGCGGCATTCTCGAGACCGGTGGCGCCATCGAGCTTGACGAGCTGACGCTCGAGACCGCCGCCGTGTCGCTTAACGGCGAGGCGCGCATCGGTGCCGAGGGCTGGCCCGAGCGGCTGCGGCTCTCGGGGCGCATCGCCTCGGAAGACGGCAGCCCGGTGCGGCTGGCCTTCGCGCAGGACGAGACCCTGCTCGAACAGGCGACGCTGTCGCTGTTCTACGACGCCTCGATCGGCGACGAGTTCACCCTCGAGCTGACCCTCGAAGGGCTCGACCGCCCCGAGATGTCGCTGCAAAGCGCCCAGCTCTCCGGCGCCGGCACCATCGCCCAGAACGAGACCAGCAGCCTGCCCGGCGCGGTGCGCGGTCAGCTCAACCTCGACGTGGCGGGGCTGGCCTTCTCGGATGCCTCGCTGGCCGAGGCCACCGGCGACGCCATGACCGGCGCGCTGCAGTTCGACTGGCAGGAGGGCTCGCCGCTCGAGATCACCGGCATCGACCTCACCGGCGCCGGCATCGACGTGCAGGGCGACGTGGTGCTCTCGGGCCTGACGCAGGGCGCCGACCCGGCCATCGAGCCGGATCTGCAGATCCGCGCGCAGGACCTCGCACGCTTCTCCGGCCTCGCCGGGCGCGAGCTTGGCGGTGACGCCAACGTGCGCGTCTCGGGCCGGGCCGAACCGGTCTCGGGCCGCTTCGATCTCACCGTGGAAGGCAACGCCACCGATCTCGCTGCCGGCATCCCGCAGGTCGACGGCCTGCTCGCCGGCAGCCTGACGCTCGACGCCACCGCGGCGCGGACCGAGCAGGGCACCTTCCTGCGCAACCTCGATCTCGACGGCCCCGGCATCGTGATCACCGCCGATGCGCAGCTCCAGACCGGCGCCAGCAGCGGCAAGTTCGACCTGACCCTGCCCGACCTGTCGCTGGTCGATCCGTCGATGAGCGGCGCGGCCACGCTGACCGGCACGCTCGACGAGGGCGAGGACGCCTACGCGCTCGACCTTGTGGCCGAGGGCCCGGGCAACACGCAGTTCGATGGCGTCGTCACCGCCGGCAAGGGCGAGGATGGCAGCATCGTCTCGGTGGGCTTCACCGGCGACGCCTCGGCAGCCGATCTCGCCACCTTCGCGGCCATTGCCGGCCGTCCTCTGGATGGCGCGGCGAGCTTCCAGGGCAGCGGCAGCTACACGCTCGAGAGCGGCTATTTCGACGCCGACGGCACGTTGCAGACCCGCGACGTGGAAATCGGCATCGAGGCGGTCGACGGGCTGCTGGAAGGCACCACCGACGCCGAGGTCAACGTGACCCGCGACGCGGATGGCATCACCATCCGCCGCGCCGAGGTCGACGGCCCCGGCATCGAGATGACCGCCACCGGCACGCTGCTCGACGCCGGCAGCTCGGCCAGCTTCGACATCACCCTGCCCGACCTCGCGCGCCTGCGCGCCGAGGGGCTGACAGGGCGCGCCACGCTGCGCGGGACGCTCGAGGAAAGCGCCGAGGCCTACCTGCTGAACATCGCGGCCACGGGCCCTGCGCAGACGCAAGTTGACGGCGACGTGACCGCCACCAAGGCCCCCGACGGCGGCATCGCCACGGTGAGCTTCGACGGCACCGCCGCTGGCGGCGACCTCTCGGCCTTCGCCGACCTCATCGGCCGCGAGCTCGACGGCTCCTTCAGCTTCGATGGTGAAGGCTCTTACGCGCTCGAAACCGGCTATTTCGACGCCGACGGCTCGCTTGTCACAAACGATCTCGCCATCGGCATCCAGCAGGTCGACGGGCTGCTGGAAGGCACCACCCGCGCCGAGATCGACGTCTCGCGCGATGCCGAGGGCATCACCATCCGCCGCGCCGACGTGGACGGGCCGGGCATCGAGCTGACCGCCAATGGCAGGCTGGTGGGCGACGGCAGCACCGCCACCTTCAACCTCACCCTGCCCGACCTGAGCCCGGTCGCGCCCGGCATGTCGGGCAGCGTCTCGGTCTCGGGCGACCTGCAGGAAAGCGCCGAGGCCTACACGCTCGACTTCACCGCCCGCGGCCCCGGCCAGACGCTGGCGGGCGGCATCGTCACGGCGACCAAGACCGACGAGGGCCAGATCGGTACCGTGGGCTTCGACGGCACCGCCTCGGTGGGTTCGCTGGCGGCCTATGCCCCGCTGACCGGGCAGAACCTGCGCGGTTCGGTGAGCTTTGACGGTTCCGGCGCCTACACGCTGGCCACCGGTGCCTTCAGCGCCGACGGCACGCTCAACACCCGCGACCTCGCCACCGGCATCGAGATCGCCGACAAGCTCGTCGGCGGCAGCGGCAGCGCCGTGGTCTCGGCCCGGCGCGACGACGACGGCAACATCACCGTCGAAGAGCTCGACGTCACCACCTCGCAGATCACCGCCACGATGAACGGCACGCTGAGCCAGTCCGGCGCCAGCGCGCTCAGCTTCGACGTGGCGCTGAACAATCTCGGCGTGATCGTGCCGCAGCTTCCGGGTCGCGCCACCGCCACCGGTACGGTCGGTGGCACCGGCACCGGGCCGTGGCAGGTCGATACCCGGATCAACGCCCCCGGCGGGACGCAGGCGACGGTCTCGGGCACGCTGGCGCAGAGCTTCGACAGCGCCAACCTCGCCATCGACGGCAACGCGCCGCTGTCGCTTGCCAACCGCATCGCCGAGCCGAATCTGCTCTCGGGTATGGCGCGGCTGAACCTGCGCCTGAACGGGCCGCTGGCGCCCTCGTCGCTGTCGGGCACCGTCACGGTGAACGGCGCCGAGGTGGTGCTGCCGGGGCCGGGCCTCTCGCTCAACGGCATCAACCTCAACGCCAATCTCGGCGGCGGGCAGGTGCGGCTCGACGTGACCGGCCAGCTTGCCACTGGCGGGCAGCTCGAGACCACCGGCACCATCGGCCTCAACGCCCCCTATACCGCCGATCTGACGGTGCGGATGCGCGAGCTGCTGCTCGAGGATCGCCGGCTCTACCAGGCGACCGCCAGCGGGCGCGTCACCGTACAGGGCCCGCTGCTCACCGGCCCGACCATCGGCGGTCGCATCGACATCGAGCAGGCCGAGCTGCGCATCCCCGAGACCGGCCTCGGGCCGGGCAGCCGCAGCTTCACGCTCAAGCATCTCGCCGAGCCCGCCCCGGTGCGCCAGACCCGCGCCCGCGCCGGGCTGATCGAGACCGCGAGCTCGGGCGGCGGACCGTCCTACACACTGCCGCTGAACCTCGACATCCGCGCGCCGTCGCGCATCTTCGTGCGCGGCCGAGGCCTCGATGCAGAGCTTGGCGGCAGGCTGCAGATCACCGGCACCTCGCAGGACATCGTGCCGGTGGGCCGGTTCGACCTGATCCGCGGACGGCTCGATATCCTCGGCCAGCGCCTCACCCTCGACACCGCGATCCTGCGCCTCACCGGCGATTTCGTTCCGACCATCGAGGTCGAAGCCACCGCCGAGCGTGACAGCACCGTGGTGACCGTGTCGATCGAGGGCGAGGCGACGGAACCGGAGGTGACCTTCAGCTCCGACCCGTCGCGCCCCGAGGAAGAGGTGCTGGCGCTGCTGCTCTTCGGGCGTGACGTGACCGAGCTCTCGGCGCTGCAGGCGCTACGCATCGCGGCGGCTGTCAACACACTGGCCGGCAAGGGCGGCGAGGGCATCGTCGGCAACCTGCGCAAGGGGTTCGGCCTCGATGATTTCGACGTCACCACCGATGACGAGGGCAATGCCGGGCTGCGTCTGGGCAAATATATCAGCGACGATCTCTATACCGACGTCGAGGTCGATTCCGGCGGCGAGACGACGATCAACCTGAACTACCAGATCAATCGCAACGTGAAGGCGCGCGCCAGCGCCGACAGCGGCGGCGACAGCGGTCTCGGGATCTATTTCGAGAAAGATTACTGATCTTGCGGGGCGGGCCTTCGGGCCCGCCTCTGCATCCGGGCCTGCGCGCCGCAGGCCCCTTTCCCTTTCCTGACAGCAGAGCCCAGACGCCAACGCGCCACCCGCATCCGGGGCAGCGCGCCCGCTGCCTTGCGCCATATCGTCCGGACGCTGCGTTGCGCCTTGGCGTGCCGGAGGCGCGTGCCTAAACTGGTGCGCGATTGCCTGAGCCTTTTCTCCCGACATTCACGAAGCCGACGGTCCGATGACATCCCCCAGCCCAGCCGAAACGCCGCCCCGCACCGATCTCAGCTTCAAGGACGATCCCGGGGCCGGTCGCGCCGGGCTGATCGCGCTTGCCATCGTCGTCGGGCTGACGTTGTGGATGCTGAGCGGGATCTTGCTGTCCTCCGACACCGACGAGGACCAGACCTTGCCCGCGCCGGGCATCCCCTCGGTCGCCGTCCAACGCTCCGAGCCGGCACCGGTCACGCTCTACTTCCACGCCGAGGGGCAGGCGCTGCCCAAGCGCGACACGATGATCCGCTCCGAGGCCTCGGGGACGGTCGAGGAGATCCTTGTCGACGCCGGCACCGACGTGACCGAGGGCGCGCTGCTGGTGCGGCTCTCGACCGAGCGGGCGCAGGCCAGCCTCGTGTCGGCCCAGCGCGAGTTCGACCGCGCCCAGCGCGAATACGACAACGCCACCACCCTGCTCGACCGCGGCGTTGCCACGCTCGACCGGGTGACGCAGGCGCAGGCGGCGCTGGCCGCCGCCGAGGCGCAGGTCGCCGCGGCGCAGGAGGCGCGCGACCAGACCGACATCCTCGCGCCCTTCGCGGGCCGGGTGGAGTATCTCGGGCTCGAGCTGGGCGAGGTCGTCTCGATCGGCATGGAGATCGGGCGCATCATCGATCATGATCCGCTCACCGTGAGCGTCGAGGTGCCGCAGCAATCGCTGCGCCGCATCCGCACCGGGCAGCTGGCCGAGGTCAGCTTCCTGACCGGCGAGAGCCGCGAGGGCGAGGTGACCTTCGTGGGCACCGCCGCACAGGCCCAGACCCGGACCTTCACCGTCGAGATCACCGTGCCCAATGCCGATGGCGAGATCCCCTCGGGCATTTCGGCCCGGGTGCGCATTCCCACCGGCGAGACCGAGGCGCATTTCCTCTCCGGGGCGGATCTCTCGCTCAACATCGACGGTGTGATGGGCGTGAAGACCGTGACCAAGGACAATCGCGTCGCCTTCCACCCGGTGCAGGTGGTCAGCACCGAGCTTGACGGCGTCTGGGCCACCGGCCTGCCGGACAGCGCCGACGTGATCGTCGTGGGGCAGGGCTTCGTGGTCGAGGGCGAGGAGGTCACGCCAGTGCCCGCCGAGGAGCCCGGACGATGAACACGCTGATCGACGCGGCCTTCTCGCGCAGCCGCGCGGTGATGCTGGCGCTGCTGATGCTGATCGCGTTCGGCAGCTACGCCTATGTCACCATCCCCAAGGAGGCCGCCCCCGAGGTGCCCCTGCCCTATTTCATTGCCACCACCGTGGTCGAGGGCATCTCGCCCGAGGATGGCGAGGCGCTGCTGCTGCAGCCGCTCGAGCGCGAGTTCTCCTCGGTCGACGGTCTGAAGAAGATGAGCAGCGTGGCGATGGAGAGCGCCGCGCTGGTGCTTCTGGAGTTCGAGCCCGGCACCGATGCCGACGACGCGCTCGGGCGTCTGCGCGATGCCCGCGACCGCGCCAATGCCGATCTGCCCGACAGCGCCACCACGGTGGAGCTCATCGAGATCAACACCGAGATGTTCCCGATCCTGTCGATCATCCTCAGCGGCCCCGTGCCAGAGCGCACGCTCAGCCAGATGGCCGAGGAGCTGCAGACCGAGATCGAGAAGATCAACGGCGTGCTCGAGGCCGAGATCGGCGGCGAGCGCGAGGAGTTCCTCGAGATCCTGATCGACCCGACGGTGTTCCAGACCTACGGGCTGACCTTCGACGAGCTGCTCGGGCAAGTGCAGGCCAACAACCGCCTGATCGCCGCCGGCGCCATGGATATCGGCCGCGGCCGCATGGCGCTCAAGGTGCCGGGGCTGATCACTACGCTGCAGGACCTGCAGGCAATGCCGGTCAAGGTGCGCGACGGCACCGTGGTGAGCCTCGGCGACATCGCCACCATCCGGCAGGCCTTCGAGGACCCGGAGGGCTTCGTGCGCTTCAACGGCCAGCCGGCGCTGTCGCTCGAGGTCACCAAGCGCTCGGGGGCCAACGTGATCGAGATCGTCAATCAGGTGATGGACCGGGTCGAGGCCGCCCGCGAGGGCTGGCCCGAGAGCGTGCAGGTCACCTACCAGTCCGATCAGTCCGACCAGATCAAAACCATGCTTTCCGAGCTCGAGGCCAGCGTGATCGCCGCCGTGGTGCTGGTGATGATCGTCATCGTCTACGCGCTTGGGCTGCGCTCGGCGATACTGGTGGGGGTGGCGATCCCGGGCTCGTTCCTCGTCGGCGTCGCGACGATCTGGCTGATCGGCTACACGCTCAACATCATCGTTCTCTTCGCGCTGATCCTCGTGGTCGGCATGCTGGTCGACGGCGCCATCGTCACCACCGACCTCGCCGACCGGCGGCTGCAGGAGGGCGCGCCGCCCAAAGAGGCCTATGCCTATGCCGCCAAGCGCATGGCCTGGCCGATCATCGCCTCGACCGCGACCACGCTGTCGGTGTTCTTCCCGCTGCTGTTCTGGACCGGGATCATGGGCGAGTTCATGAAATACCTGCCCGCCACGGTGATCCTGACCCTGATCGCCTCGCTGTTCATTGCGCTGATCTTCGTGCCGGTGCTGGGCGGGCTGATCGGGCGGCGCCAGCCGCGCAGCGCTTCCGCCAAGGCCGCCCTTGCCGCCTCCGAGCATGGCGACCCGCGCGCACTCCGGGGCTTCACCGGCGCCTATGCCCGGCTGCTCGACCGCGCGGTGCGGGCGCCCGGCGTGACGCTGCTGATCGCCGTTGCCGTGCTGCTTGGGGCGTTCCAGCTCTACGGGCTGTTCGGGCGCGGCGTCACCTATTTTCCTGATGTCGAGCCCGAGGCGCTGCAGGTCGAGGTGCGCGCCCGCGACAGCTTCTCGATCTACGAGCGCGACGCGCTGGTGCGGCAGGTCGAACAGCGCCTGTTCGGCTTCGACGAGATCGACGGCATCTATGCCCGCTCGGCGCTCAACTCGCAGCTCGGCAACGAAGAGGTGATCGGCACCATCAATCTCGAGCTGGCCGACTGGCAGGAGCGCCGCAAGGCCGATGTCATCGCCTCCGAGATCCGCGAGGCGGTGGCCGACATCGCAGGTGTCGAGATTCAGGTGCAGAGCCAGTCGAACGGCCCCTCGCAGGGCAAGCCGGTCGAGGTCCGGGTGATCTCGCCCGACCCCGAGGTCCAGAGCGCCGCCGTCAGCCATGTCCGCGAGGTCATGGCGCGCATCGGCGGCTTTACCGATGTCGAGGACGACCGCAGCCTGCCCGGCGTCGAGCTGGCGATCAATGTCGACCGCGCCGAGGCGGCGCGCTACGGCGCCAGCGTCACGCTGCTGGGACAGGCGGTGCAACTGCTGACCCGGGGCGTCGACGTCTCGACCTACCGGCCGCCCGCGAGCAGCGACGAGTATGACATCCGCGTGCGCTTTCCGCAGGAGAGCCGTAACCTCTCCGAGCTTGCCAACCTGCGGGTGCCGACCTCGGCCGGTCAGGCGCCGGTGCTGAACTTCGTCAGCTTCGAGCCGGTCGACCGCACCGGCACCATCCGCCGCACCGACGAGCGCCGGGTGCTAACCATCGAGGCCGACGTACAGCCCGGCCTGCTGGTCAACGACCAGATGCTGCTGCTCTCCGCCGCGCTGGCCGAGGATCCGCTGCCCGGCGGCGCCAGCTTCGAGCTTGGCGGCGAGGCCGAGGAGCAGGCCGAGGCCTCGTCCTTCCTCGTCTTCGCCTTCGTCGCGGCGATCGCGCTGATGTTCGCGATCCTGCTGATCCAGATGAACAATTTCTATCAGGTCTTCGTGGTGCTGAGTGCCATCGTGTTCTCTGTCGCGGGCGTTCTGCTGGGGCTGATCATCATCGGGCGGCCCTTCGGGGTGGTGATGGGCGGCATCGGGGTGATCGCGCTGGCGGGCATCGTGGTGAACAACAACATCGTGCTGATCGACACCTACAACGAGATCCGCGCCACCGGCGCCTCCTGCCGCGAGGCGGCGCTGCGCGCCGGGGCCCAGCGCCTGCGGCCGGTGGTGCTGACCTCGCTCACGACGGCGCTGGGGCTGATGCCGATGGTGCTGGGGGTGACGCTCGACGTCTTCTCCCGCGAGATCCTCGTCGGCGCGCCCTCGTCGCAATGGTGGACCGAGCTGTCGAGCGCCATCGCCGGTGGCCTGATCTTCGCAACCGTGCTTACGCTGGTCCTGACCCCCTCGATGCTGGTGCTGCGCGACCGCCGCCGCGAGCGGCGCGCGGCGGCGTAAGGCATCGCGAGACAAGGAAATTCGCACCATGATCGTCCCAGCCTTCCTCTCCGCCACCATCGGCATGCTGGTCTATTTCATCGGCGTGCGGCTGACCGAGAAGATCGCCTTTCTGCGCGATTTCAACATCCCCGAGCCGGTCTCGGGCGGGCTGGCCGTATCGCTCCTGACACTGCTCCATTACCTGTTCACCGGGACCGAGATCGACTTCGACCTGAGCGGGCGCGATTACCTGCTGCTGGTGTTCTTCTCGACCATCGGCCTCAACGCCCGGCTCTCGGACCTGATGAGCGCGGGCAAGGTGCTGCTCTACCTCGCCCTGATCACCGTGGCCTTCCTGGTCATTCAGAACGTCGTCGGGCTGGCGGGTGCGGCGCTCTTCGGCCTGCCCCTGCCCTCCTCGGTGCTGCTGGGCTCGGCGGCGCTGATCGGCGGGCACGGCACCGCCATCGCCTGGGGGCCCTATATCACCGAGCTGACCGGCGTTGCCGGCATGGCCGAGATGGGCCTCGCCACCGCGACGCTGGGGCTGGTGCTGGCGGCGTTGCTTGGCGGGCCGGTCGCCAAGATCCTCATCGAGCGCAACAAGCTGGAAGGCCCGCATGACGCCGCCCCGATGGTCGGTCTCGAATTCGATGACAAGGAAGAACCCGCCGAAGCGGTGAACCACGTCAACCTGATGCGCTCGATCCTCGTGGCGCATATCGCGATCATGATCGGCTACCTGCTTCATGCCGAGTTCACCGCCATCGGGCTCGACCTGCCGCTCTTCGTGCCCTGCCTGATGGCGGGCATCCTGCTGTCGAACACCGTGCCGCTGCTGCGCCCCAAGCTGCCCTGGCCGGCGCGCACCCCCGCCCTCGCGGTGCTGTCGGATTTCAGCCTGTCGCTGTTTCTCGCCATGTCGCTGATGAGCATGCAGCTCTGGACGCTGGCCGGACTCGGAGGCCCCCTTGCCACGGTGCTGCTGGTGCAGGTGATGGCGACCGTGGTGGGGGTGCTGTTCGTATTCTTCCCGCTGATGGGGCGGGATTATACCGCCGCCGTGCTCTCGGCGGGCTTCGTGGGCTTCACGCTGGGCGCCACGCCCACCGCCATCGCCAACATGTCGTCGGTGACCAAGCGCTACGGCGCCGCGCCGCTGGCCTTCATCGTGCTGCCGCTGATCTCGGCTTTCTTCGTCGATCTCGCAAACGCGCTGGTGATCCAGTTCTTCGTGTCACTCTAGACTCGCCCTCGCGCCCGCAGCCCCGAAACGAAAAGACCCGGCGCGTGACGCGCCGGGTCTGTTTGCCTCGCGGCAGGAGCCGGGTCAGAGGAACTTGAACCCGAAGATCTCCTTGATGCCCGACAGGATGAAGGTCGGGATCGCCGCGATGAAGCCGCAGGCCAGCAGGATCGGCATCGGCAGGCTGGCGGTGCCCAGCACGTAATGGCCGAAGGGCGTGTAGACGGCGATGGCCGAGAGCACCAGCGAGATCCCCACCGCCATCAGCAGCTTGGGGTTGCCGAAGGGCGACTTGCGGAACAGCGTCGAGGTCGTGCGGGCATCGAAGATGTGCCACAGCTGGGCGAACATGATGGTCACGAAGGCCATGGTCTGCGCCATCGCGAAGCCAAGCTCCATCGCCAGCCCCTGCGAGAAGGTGTAGTAGCTGATGCCGCCCACCGCGAGGCCGCGGATCAGGATACGCTCCTTCATGCCGTCCGAGAACAGGTCGTGGTCGCGGGTCCGCGGGGCACGCTCCATCACGTCCGGCTCTGCCTCCTCGAAGCCCAGCGCCAGAGCCGGGATCCCGTCGGAGACGAGGTTGACCCAGAGGATCATCAGCGGCGCCAGAGGGATCAGCGGGTCCGATCCCATCAGGATGAAGGCGAACAGGATCGTCGACACCTCGGCCACGTTCGAGGTCAGGGCCTGACGCACGAACTTGAGCAGGTTGTCATAGATCCTGCGGCCCTCGCGCACGGCGCTGACGATGGTCGAGAAGTTGTCGTCGAGCAGCACCAGAGCGGCGCTGTCCTTGGCCACAGAGGTGCCGGTGATGCCCATCGCCACGCCGATATCGGCGGTGCGCAGGGCCGGCGCGTCGTTGACCCCGTCGCCGGTCATCGCGGCAACCTCGCCATTGGCCTGCATCGCCTTGACGATGCGCAGCTTGTGCTCGGGCGTCACGCGGGCGAACACGGCGGCGTTCTTGGCGACCTCGGCGAGTTGCGCGTCATCCATGCCGTCGATCTCATGGCCGGTATGAACCGTCTGATCCTCGGAGGTCCGGATGCCGATCTGCTCGGCGATGGCCTGCGCGGTGACCGCGTGGTCGCCGGTGATCATCACCGTGCGGATGCCGGCGGAGGTGGCGTCGGCCACGGCGACCGTCACTTCGGGGCGCGGCGGGTCCATGATGCCGTGGATGCCAAGCAGGACGATCTCCTGCTCCGGATCCTCGGGATCGAAGGTGCCGTCCTCGGCATAGCGGAAGGCCACGGCGAGGGTGCGCAGGGCGCGGCCGCCGAAATCCTCGATCACCGCCTCGACCTGGGCGCGAAGGGCATCGTCGAGCGGCTGGATCACACCGTTCAGCAGAATGCCCTTGGCCCGCCCGAGGATCACGTCGGGCGCCCCCTTGGCGACCAGCACCTTGCGGCCATCGGGCATGCGCACATGCATGCTCATCATCTTGCGGGTGCTGTCAAAGGGGAAGGCCTGAAGGATGTCGTAGTGATCCTTCTTGAGCCCATCCCGGCTGATGCCGACCTTGGCACCGGCGACGACCAGAGCGCCCTCGGTGGGGTTGCCCTGCACCGCGTGGCGGCCGTCCTTGAGCATCAGCTCGGCCTCGTTGCAATAGACCGAAACCTCGAGCATGCGGGCGAGATCCTGCTCGTTGGCGATCACCGCGGCGTTGCCCTCGGCGTCAAGGAACTCGCCCTTGGGGTCGAAGCCCTCACCGCTCAGTTCCCAGGTCTTGCCACCGGCCCAGCAGCGCATCACCTGCATCTGGTTCTGGGTCAGCGTGCCGGTCTTGTCGGAGCAGATCACCGAGGTGGTGCCCAGCGTCTCGACAGCCGAAAGCTTGCGGGCCAGCGCATTGTTCTGGACCATCCGCTGCGAGCCCAGCGTCAGCACGATGGTGACGACGGTCGGCAGACCTTCGGGGATGGCGGCGACAGAGAGCGAGATCCCGGTATTGAGCATCTCGCCAAGGCTCATGCCGTGGAAGATACCGATGCCGATGACCACGGCCACCACGCCCAGCGCAGCGGCGATGAGCACCTTCGAGAGCTTCTCGATGCGCTCCTGAAGCGGCGTCTTGGGCTCTTCGGTGGTGGCCATCATGTGGGCGATGTGGCCGACCTCGGTCTGCATGCCGGTGGCGGTGGCGATGCCTTCGCCGGTGCCGTTGGTCACCTTGGTCGACATGAAGCCCATGTTGAGCCGGTCCGCGAGCGTCAGATCGGGATCGTCGATCGCCAGCGTATGCTTGTCGACGGGCTCCGACTCGCCGGTCAGCGCGGCCTCGTCCACCGCCAGCCGGGCGGCCTCGGTAAAGCGCACGTCGGCGGCGATGATGTCGCCGGCCTTGAAGCGGAGCACGTCACCGGGGACGATGTCGGCGGCGGGGATCTCGACCCACTCGCCGCCGCGCTTCACGAAGGCCTGCGGAGCGGCCATCTCGCGCAGCGCCGCGAGCGAGCGGGCGGCGCTGAATTCCTGATAGAAGCTGATCACCGCGTTCAGGATCACGATCACCGCGATGGCGACGGCATCGACGATGTGGCCGGTGAACAGAGAAATGACCGCGCCGAGCATCAGGATGATCAGCAGCGGGTTCTTGAACTGGATCAGGAACAGCACAAAGGCCGGGGTCTGCTTGCCCTCCGCGAGGCGGTTGGGGCCATGCTGGGCCAGCCGGGTTTCGGCATCCTGTTGCGAAAGACCGGTACCGGCATCACTGCACAGAACGGCCGCGACGTCTTCGCCGGGGCGCGTCCAGGGCGCAGCGGTTCCGGCGCCGGCCTCTTGGGCGGGAACAATCTGGGCGGTCTGGTCTTTCATGATCGTTTCTTTCTCAAATGTGGGTGGCCCGCGCTTACGCGCGGACCAGTTCAACTTCGGCGACCTCCGGGTCGATGGTGGTGCCGGTCTCACCGCGCAGGGCGGCGGCGACATCCTTGAGGGCACAGATCACGGCGCGCTTGCCGCTGGCGCGGACAAAATTCTGCGCCGCCTCCACCTTCGGCCCCATCGAGCCTGCCGGGAAGTCATAAGCGTCCATCTGGTCGGGCGAGGCCCGCCGGATTGCCTTTTGATCGGGCGTTCCCCAGTCGAGGAAGACCGCATCCGCATCGGTGGCGACCACGAACACGTCGGCATCGATCTCCGAGGCCAGCAGGGCCGAGCAGAAATCCTTGTCGATGACGCATTCGACGCCGGTGAGATGGCCCTCGCGGTCATAGACCGTGGGGATGCCGCCGCCGCCGGCGGCAATCACCACCGCGCCGTTGTCGAGCATCCAGCGGATCGGCTTGACCTCGAAGATCCGCTTCGGCGCCGGCGACGGCACCACGCGGCGCCACTTGTCGCCGTCGGGCTTGATCGACCAGCCCTTCTCGGCGGCGTTCTTCTTGGCTTCCTCTTCCGAATAGACCGGACCGATGAACTTGGTCGGATCCTTGAAGGCCGGATCCTCGGCATCGACCTCGACCATGGTCAGCACGGTGGCGAGCGGGGTCTCGAAGGGCAGAAGGTTGCCCATTTCCTGCTCGATCATGTAGCCGATCATGCCCATGGTCTCGCCGACGAGGACGTCGAGCGGATACTCGTCGACCTCGGTATAGGCGGCTTCCTGAAGGGCCAGGAGGCCGACCTGCGGGCCATTGCCGTGGGTGACGACCAGATCGTTTCCATCTGCCAGCGGGGCCAGGGCCTCGGCGGCGATGCGGACATTCTCGCGTTGGTTCTCCGCCGTGAGCGCCTGCCCACGGCGAAGAAGCGCGTTGCCCCCAAGAGCGACAACGATCCTCATGGTCATGCCCCCAGCGTGGCCACGAGAATGGCCTTGATGGTGTGCATGCGGTTCTCGGCCTGCTCGAACGCGATGTTGAGCGTGCTCTCGAACACTTCCTCGGTCACTTCCAGCTCGGTGATGCCGAACTTCTCGGCAATGCTGGCGCCAACCTTGGTCTCGGTGTTGTGGAAGGCCGGCAGGCAGTGCATGAACTTGACCTGCTTGTTCTTGGCCTTTTTGATCAGGTCCATGTTGACCTGATAGGGCTTGAGCAGCTTGATGCGCTCTTCCCAGACCTCGGCAGGCTCGCCCATCGACACCCAGACATCGGTGTGGATGAAGTCCACGCCTTCGACCGCGTTCACGTCATCGGTGATGGTGATGCGGGCGCCGGTCTCTTCGGCCCACTTTTCGGCCATCTCGATGATCTCGGGCTCGTTCTGGTTGTCCTTCGGAGCGATCATCCGCACGTCCATGCCCATCATGGCGCCCAGCAGCAGCAGCGAGTTGCCCATGTTGTTGCGGGCATCGCCAAGGTAGGCATAGGCGATCTGGCTGCGCGGCTTGTCGGTGTTCTCGAGCATGGTCAGCATGTCGGCGAGCATCTGGGTCGGGTGCCAGTCGTCGGTCAGGCCGTTATAGACCGGCACGCCCGAGTAGTCGGAGAGCTGCTGAACCATGTCCTGGCCGGAGCCGCGGAACTCGATGGCGTCGAACATCCGGCCAAGCACCCGGGCGGTGTCCTTCATCGATTCCTTGTGGCCGATCTGGCTGCCCGACGGATCGAGATAGGTGATGTGCGCGCCCTGGTCGTGGGCGGCCACCTCGAAGGCGCAGCGGGTGCGTGTCGAGGTCTTTTCGAAGATCAGGCAGATGTTCTTGTCGTTCAGCGCCTTTTTCTCGGAGCGGGAATACTTGGCGCGTTTCAGGTCGCGGGCCAGGTCGAGCAGGTAGAGCATCTCGCGCTGCGAGAAGTCTGCGATGTTGAGATAGCTGCGGCCTCTGAGATTAAGAGCCATGTCGGCCTCCTGAAATATGAGAATTGCGGTTTTCGCGTTTGAGGAATTGGGATTGGGAAGGTTGGGTCAGACCGGATCGCGGAGCAGCGGGCAGGTCATGCAGTGACCGCCCCCACGACCGCGGCCGAGTTCCTGGCCGTTGATCTCGATGACTTCGACACCGGCGGCGCGCAGCTTCTTGTTGGTGAAGGTGTTGCGCGAGTAGCCGACCACGACGCCGGGCTCGAGCGCGACGACGTTGTTGCCATCGTCCCATTGCTCGCGTTCGGCCTGGAAGTCATCGCCACCGGTGGCCACGATCTGCAGGTTCTCGACGCCCATCACGTCCTTGTAGACGTCGAAGATCGAGCCTTTTTCCTCGAAGATCTCGGTCTTGCCGTCGGCGCCCTTGCGGCCCGAGAAGCAACGGATCTGGTTCGCCACTTCCATGAAGGCCGTCACCTTGTCGACGTCGAGGCAGGAGAACACCGTGTCGAGGTGCATCGCGGCGCGCGACTTGGGCATGATGCAGGCCACCACGCGTTCGACGGCGCCCTGGTCGAACAGGGTCTGAGCCAGCTGGGTCACCGCCTGGCGGGTGGTGCGCTCGCCCATGCCGATGAAGACCGTCTTGTTGCCGATCGGCATGACGTCCCCACCCTCGACCGAAGCCGCCTGGAAGTTCTCGTCGCTGTCGCCCCACCAGATCTTGAAATCCGCGTCGCGGAACATCGGGTGGAACTTGTAGACCGTGCGCTGGAACAGGGTTTCCGGCTGGCGGGCCGGCCAGAACATCGGGTTCACCGTGACGCCGTTGTAGATCCAGCAAGAGGGGTCGCGTTGGAACTGCGAGTTGGGCACGGCCGGGATGATGAAGTCCGTGTGGGCGAGCGTGATGCGGGCCTTGCGGCGCATTTCTTCGTCGGGCAGGTCGCTGACGATGATGCCACCCATCAGCTGGCGGGCAAGATCGCGCGGGGCCATGTCGTCGAGCCAGGGGCGCATGTCGCGGGTCAGGCCCGGGCCGCAGAGGTTCGGCGTGATGAGCCGGTCGAGGATGAAGGGACGGGCATCGTCGGTCTTGTCGAAGGCCTCGGCCAGCACGTCCTGGATGTCGAACACCTCGACGCCGCGGGCCCTCATCTTGCTGACGAAATCGGCGTGATCGATACGGGCCTGCTCGACCCAGAGCACATCATCGTAGAGCAGTTCCTGGCAGTTGCGGGGGGTCAGACGTTCATGGGCGAGCGAGGGGCGCGAGACCATGACCTTGCGGAGTTTTCCAACTTCGGAATGAACACCAAATTCCATCTTAATTTCTCCGTAGAATTAGAAAGATCGGGGTCGGCGGCCACGGCCTTCGCGGCCGCCGGGTTGGTCTGGTCAGGTCAGCTGATCACGGCGCCGACGCTGAGGAGAGCCATGATGATCACGGCCAGGACGATCACCAGCGGCAGCACGAAGCGCAGCCAGCGGTCATAGGAGACCCGTCCGATGGCAAGGCCACCCATGACGACGGCGAAGGTCGGGTTGAACAGGTTCACGAGACCGTTTGCCGATTGGTAGGCGGTGACGACCAGGTCACGACCGACGCCTGCGAAGTCTGCCATCGGGGCCATGATCGGCATGGTCAGGGTGGCAAGGCCGGAGGAGGACGGGACGAGGAAGGACATCAGGAGCTGGATTCCGAACATCACGTTGATGAAGAGGAACTCGCTGAGACCGGAGACCACGCCTTCTGCCGAGTGCAGGATGGTGTCGGTGATGCGGCCGGCATCCATGATGACCACGACACCGCGGGCCACACCGATGATCAGGGCAACGCCAAGCAGGTCACGGGCGCCTTCGACAAAGGTGTCGACGAAGGTCTTCTCGTCCATGGAGGTGCCCTTGTCGAACTTCGACACGAACCACACGACGATGGACATTGCCAGGAACAGGCCGGCCATTTCGCCCATCCACCAGTCGAGCGCGACCACGCCGTAGATCATCACCACGAAGGTCAGACCGAAGAGGGCCAGGATCGCGGCGCGCACACCGCTCAGGGACGGCAGGGCGTCGCCCTCGGCAGAGGCCTTGAGGAAGTGGCTGCGGTTGACGACGGCCATGTCGGCGACCACGGACTTGGAGGGGTCGGCTTTGACGCGGGCGGCGTAGCGCATCACGTAGAAGATACCGGCGGCAAGCGAGGCGGCGAGGATCACGACACGGAGCACGATGCCCGAGGTGAAGGGAATGCCGGCGCCCTGCGAGGCCACCACGGTGGCGAAGGCGTTGAAGGTGGAGCCCAGCGTCCCGATGCCGGCGCCGAGCATGATCACGGCGACACCTGTCAGCGAGTCATAGCCAGCGCGGATGAACACGGGGATGATCAGGGCATAGAAGGCGAGGGTTTCCTCGGCCATGCCGTAGCTCGTGCCGCCAAAGGCAAAGGCGAGCATCAGGATCGGAATCATCAGATGCTCTTTGCCCTCGAGCTTCTTGAGCAGGGCACCGATGCCGGCGTCGATCGCGCCAGTCTTGGTGACGACCATCAGGAACCCGCCGATGATCAGCACGAAGAAGGCCACGTCGATGGCTGCGCTTGAGGCGGATCCGAGCAGGCCGGGATCGTACATGCCTGCGATGGGAGCAAGGATCACGGATACGATACCTTGCGGGTTGGGTTCGACCTGTTCGTACGTGCCGGGCACGGGAGCCATGGCTCCGAGACCCTCGTTCATCTCACGGAGATATTCACCGGCGGGGATGACCCAGGTTAGTGCTGCGACAACTGCGATCAGGACGAAGAGAATGGTGAAGGCGGTGGGGAACCGGAACTTCGACATCGTCCTACCTTTCTGGTTGTGTCTTGGGGGATAGAATCATCATTAATTCTGAATGCATTTAACCTCTCCAATCTGAACACCGACATGATCTAGGTCAATTTATCATGATAAATGAAAAGTTGACGTCTGGTAAACGCCCGAATCTCCCTTGAGTTGTACCAGAAAGAGCGCGCCCGGGCGCTAATTTACTGAGCTTGATAGACAAAAGGCGGTACTGAGCGGCCACGCCAAAGGGTTGGGGATCTCGGAACTTGACCGAGACCATGGTCAGGCAGCCAGAACTGTCGATAGACTCGCAACAGACCACATTTTCGACCGGCGCAGACCGCGCGCCACGTTCCGGGCCAGCAGACTCGCAGAAGACCGCTGAACGGAGTGCAAGAGAAGACGGAGACCGACGCCGTGACCGACCCACAGATGCCCGCTCAAGACCGCCCGGAGCCTCGCGCCCCGACCATGGCATGGGCGCTGGTGCCCATCGTCGCCCTGGTGGGAATGCTTGCCGCCGCCTACGGGCTTTACGGCGACGAGGCGGCGCTCGGGGCCAACCAGATCGCGCTGATGCTGGCGGCGGTGATCGCCGCGATGGTGGGGCTGCGCTGCGGCCACAGCTTCGACGAGATGCGCGAGGCGGCCATCGCCAGCGTCAATACCGGGCTGACGGCGCTGTTCATCCTGCTGGCGGTCGGCGCCCTGATCGGCACCTGGGCGATGAGCGGCACGCTGGTGGCGATGGTCTACTGGGGGCTGCAGATCCTGTCCCCCGACTATTTCTATTTCACCGTGGTGCTGATCTGCGCCGCCACGGCGCTGGTCATCGGCAGTTCGTGGACGGTGGCGGGCACCATCGGCATCGGCCTGATGGGGGTCGCCGCGCAGATGGGCCTCAACCCCGCGATCACCGCGGGCGCGATCATCTCGGGGGCCTATTTCGGCGACAAGTCCTCGCCCCTTTCGGACGCCACCAACCTTGCCACCGCTGCCGCCGGGGCCAAGCTCTACGACCACATCGTCGAGACGCTGTGGACCTCGGTCCCCACCCTGCTGGTCTGCCTCGTGGCCTTCTGGCTGCTCGGCGCGCCGGGCGAGTTCGACGCCAGCGCCATCACCGAGGGGCTGGCGGCGAATTTCAACGTGGGCTTCATCCCCTTCGTGCCGCTGATTCTCGTGTTGGGGCTTGCCGTGGCGCGGGTGCCGCCCTTCCTGACGATCTTCGTGGGCGCGCTCGCGGGCGGCATCGTCGCGGTGATCATCAGCCCCGCCAGCGTCGCCGCCGCGGCCGACGACCCAAGCCTTCCGCACGCATTGCAGATGATCAAGGGCGTGTGGACGGCGCTGGCCTCGGGCTTCGTCTCCGACACCGGCTCGCCGGGGCTCGACCAGTTGCTGAGCCGGGGCGGCATGGAAAGCATGCTGATCACCATCTGGCTGATTCTCAGCGCGCTGTCCTTCGGCGGCGTGGTCGACAAGATCGGCGCGCTCGACCGGGTGCTGGCGCCGGTGCTGAAGGCCGCCAACACCACCGGCAAGCTGATCGGCGCGCTGGTGGCGGCGGCGCTCGGGACCAACATCCTCGCTTCGGACCAGTACATCGCCATCGTGCTGCCCGGAAAACTGTTCCAGCGCGCCTTCCGCAAGATGGGGCTGGCGCCGGTGGTGCTGTCGCGCGCGGTGGGCGACTCGGCCACCGTGACCAGCGCGCTGGTGCCGTGGAACAGCTGCGGCGCCTACATGGCGGCGACGCTGGGCGTGGCGACGGTCAATTACCTGCCCTTCGCCTTCTTCAACATCCTCAACCCGCTGGTGACGATCCTGTTCGGCATGATGGGCTGGCGCATGCTGCGCAGCGACGTCCCGAAGCCTGCGGCGGCGGAGTAAGCGCCCCATTCAGGGCAGGGCGTGGCCCCTGCCCGCCCGCTCCAGCGCAGCCAGCGATGCACCTCAAGCCATTCATTTTCCGGGTAGAAAATAAGAAAGCCCCCTGCGCTATGCAGCGGGCTTTCCGGAAACTGGCGGACCGAGGAGGATTCGAACCCCCGACCCCTTGATTCGTAGTCAAGTACTCTATCCAGCTGAGCTATCGGTCCGTGGAGGCGGGGTTTAGACTTACCCGCGGAGATGCGCAAGGGGGTTTTTTGAAGAAATGTCGATCAGCCCATTTCTCCCATCGGCAGGCGGATTTCGAAGCAGGTTCCGCTCTCGTCCGAGCGCGCCAGCTTCAGCATGCCGCCGTGGTTGCGCACCAGTTCGGCGACGATGGCAAGGCCGAGACCCGCTCCGCCCTTGCGCACACCGCCCTGGAACGGCTGGAACAGGTGTTCGCGCGCCTTGGGCGGCAGGCCGGGGCCTGTATCGGTGACCTCGATCACCCATTCGGTATCGCCCGCCCAGGCCGCGACGTTGATCTCGCCCGGCTGGCCGGTGCCGGTGATCGCCTGCCGCGCGTTGCGCACCAGATTGCCGATGATGCGGTAGACCTGCTCCGGGTCGCCGCGAATCTGCAGCGTGGCGGGGATGTCCTCGGACAGGCTCACATCATGTTCGTCGATCGCCAGCCGTTCGGCCTCGAGCACCTCGTTGACCAGCTCGGCAAGATTGAACTGCGTCAGCACCGGCGCCGGCTCCTCGGCACGGCCAAAGGCCAGCGTGTTCTCGCAGAGCGAGACCGCCCGCGTGATCGAGCCCACCAGCTTCGGCGCCATGCGCTTGACGGAAGGATCCTCCGACATCTCGATACGGTCGGTGAAAAGCTGCGCCGAGGTGAGGATGTTGCGCAGGTCGTGGCTCACCCGCGCCACCGCGCCGCCGAGCTGCGCCAGGCGCTCCTTCTGCCGCAAGCTCGCCGCGAGCTGGGTCTGCAGCGATTGCAGCGCCTCCTCGGCCTCGCGCAGCTCCTTGACGCTTGCCGAGGGCTTGATGATCCGGCGCGCATCCTCGGGCGCCTCGGCGAAGCGGATCATGTGGCCGACCACGCCCTTGATCGGGCGCACCAGCAGCCGCCGCACCGCGAGGAACAGCAGCAGCGCGGTGATCACCGAGATCACCGCCGAGAGCATCAGGATGCGCAGACCGTAATCGAGCATCGCACTGCGCAGCGGCCCGGCCTCCATGGTGATCTCGATGAGCTGGCCCGCCTGTTGCGACGGGTAGCCCAACACCCGGATAACCTCGGGCTCGGGGCTCAGCAGCCGCGCGATGGCGTCGTGCATCAAGGTGACCGGCCCGGCCTCGCGCAGGTCAAAGCTCTCGGCCACCGGCCCCGGCACCTCCGACGACAGCATCAGCTCGCGCGTGGCGTTGCGCTGCAGGGCAACGTTGTAGACCCCGGCATTGGCCAGCAGCTCGCGCTCGAGATCGGGATCGAGCATGTCATCGGCGAGCAGCGCCAGCGAGGCGATCTGCGCACGCTCGAGACGGTCGGTGAGATAGTCGGCGCGGAAGCGGGCGACGGACGGCACGAAGATCAACACCTCGGCCAGCATCACGAACACCGTCGTGAGAATCAGGAAGCGGCCGGAAAGTGAGTTGAGCATCGAAACTACTGCTTGTCCCGTCAGGGCAGCCAGCGCTGCACCAGTCTTACAATTCTTTTCACTGTTTCGTTTTCAAACAGACGGGGAGAGAAATAGGTTCCCGCAACGCGTTTGTTAAGCTCCGCGATGGTGGGATAGGGCACAACCATCCCTGCAATGGCGCTCATCTTGAGTTTCGAGCCGATCGCCAGCGCCCAGAGCCCGATCAGTTCGCCCGCCTGCGCACCGGCGATCGAGGCCCCCACGGGGCGCCCCTTGACCACCATCACCTTGAGCAGCCCGGTGGTCTGGCGCTGCGCGATGGCGCGGTCATTGTGCTGGTAGGGCAGCCGCACGACCTCGAGCCTGTCGCCATATGTGACCCGCGCCTCGGCCTCGGTCAGGCCGACCTGCGCCAATTCGGGCGCGGTGTAGGTGGCGCGCGGCAGGATCTCGGGCCTGACCTTGATCGGCAGGCCGAAAAGCGCGTTCCGCACGATCAGCCCGCCGTGATAGCCCGCCACATGGGTGAACTGCAGCCCGCCCGCGGCGTCGCCGATTGCATAGACGCGCCGGTTGGTCGTGCGCAGCCCCTCGTCGATCTTGATGCCGGTCTTGGTGGTCTCGATCCCCGCCTTGTCGAGGCCGAGCCCGTCGATATTGGCCTTGCGCCCCACCGCCACCAGAAGGTGCGAGCCGTGGATCTCACCGTTGGAGGTCTCGACCGCGATGGCCCCGGCGCTGCCGCGCACCCGCTGGGCCTGCGTCTCCTCGAGGATCTCGATGCCCTCGGCGCGCAGCTCCTCGAGCACGATGGCGGCCATCTCGGGGTCTTCGCGGCCGAGCGCGGTCTGCGCTTCGATCACCGTCACCCGGCTGCCCAGCCGGCGATGCGCCTGCGCCATCTCGAGCCCGATTGGCCCGCCGCCGATGATCACGAGGTGCTCGGGCTGCTCGCGCAGCTGCCAGAGCGTCTCGTTGGTGAGGTAGGGCACCTCCGACAGGCCTGGAATCGGCGGCACGAAGGGAGAGGAGCCGGTCGCGATGACGATGCGCCGGGCCGAGATGACATGCGCGCCGGCCTGCACCTCGGTGGGCGAGATGAAGCGGCCATGCTCGCGGATCACCGTGACGCCAAAGCCCTCGAATCGCTGTTGGCTGTCCATCGGCTCGATCCGGGCGATGGTCTCGGCCACGTGGGTCTGCGCGGCGGCGTAATCCACCTGCGGCGTCACGCTGGCCACGCCGAAGGGCACGGCATGGGCCATCGAGGAGGCCCGCGCGGCACTGGCAATCAGCGCCTTCGAGGGCACGCAGCCGTAATTCAGGCAGTCTCCGCCCATCTCCCCGCGCTCGAGCAGCACCACCGAGGCGCCCATCTGCGCCGCGCCCGCAGCCACGGAAAGCCCGCCAGAGCCCGCGCCGATCACCAGAAGATCCGTCTTCATAAGTTTATCCCCTTACAGCTCGGTCTTGCCGCGCACCGCCTTGAACACCATCGGCAGTGCCGCCAGCGCCGCAAGGCCCAAAAGCGGGAGGAGGATCTGCGGCGCCCAGAGCAGGCTCAGGTCCGGCGCCTCGCCGCGGTCGAAGACCTCGCCCACGCCGACACCGATGGAGGTGAAGACCAGCGCGCCGGGGATGATTCCCAAGGCGGTGGTCAGCACGAAGTTGCGGAAGTGCACGCCGACCAGCGCCGGCAGCAGGTTGGCGACGAAGAACGGCACCACCGGCACCAGCCGGAGGAGGAACATCACGCTGATCTCGTTCTCGCGCAGCCGCTCGCGCAGGCGCGAGAGCTTGCCGTCGGAGGCGTCCATCTTCTCGGCCAGCGCAGCGCCAAGCCCGGCACGGGCAGCGAGGAAGATCAGCACCGCGCCCACGGTGGCGGCCAGCACGTTGAACACGGTGCCGGCACCGAGCCCGAAGAGAAAGCCCCCGGTGACCGAGGCCACCGCCGCACCGGGCAGCGAGAAGGCGACGATGGCGATGTAGGCCAGCACGAATCCCCCCGCGATCAGCAGGTAATGCTGGTCGCGCAGGGCCAGCAGCGCCTCGCGATTGTCGCTCAGCGTGTCGAAGCTGAGGTAATCGCGCAGCGTGAAGAAGCCGGTGACGGCGACGATCAGGATGATCGCCAGCGGCAGGTGGCGGGTCAGGCTGCGCTTCGGCGTCTCGGCCATGTCAGCCTCTCGGGTATGGTGCGTGTCGGTCATGGCACCCAAGATGCGTCAGGCGGTCGCATCGCAACAGCCCTCTCACGCCGCCTTGATCGCGGGTGACGGGAAAGCCGGGGTTTTGACCTCCCAGCGCCCAAACTGTAACATATGGCGAGGCCCCCGCCCGGCCCCGCGCCGGAATGTTGCAGACCGGCACGATAGAGGTTTGACATGCGGCCCTCACCTCCCTATAGGACGGGCTTCGAATGACATGGCCCGGCGAATCCGTCCCGGGCTGCCCGAGAAACGGAGTAGAGCGCGATGAAACGCACCTTTCAGCCGTCGAACCTGGTTCGCAAGCGCCGTCACGGCTTCCGCGCCCGCATGGCAACCAAGGCGGGCCGCAAGGTCCTGAATGCGCGCCGCGCCCGCGGCCGCAAGCAGCTCAGCGCCTGAGCCGCACGCTTCGCTTATGGCGAAGCGGGACGCATGGATCGACAGAAAAGCCGCTTCGGATCTTTCCGAAGCGGCTTTTCGTCGTGATCTGAAGGCACCGATATGAGCGAAGACACCCAAGCCCGGATCGAAACCCTGCGCAAGCGGCCCGAGTTCCTCGCCGCTGCCCGCGCCCGGCGCCAGCCGGCCAACGCGATGCTGGTGCAGGCGCGCGAGCGCGGCGACGGCTCGGACACGGTGCGCGTGGGCTTCACCTGTTCCAAGAAGGTCGGCAATGCCGTGGCCCGCAACCGCGCCAAGCGCCGGATGCGCGAGGTCGCGCGGCTCACCCTGCCCACAAAGGGCGTGCCGGGCTGGGATTACGTGCTGATTGGCCGCCGCGACGCCACTGCCGAGCGCCCGTTCGACCTGCTGATCAAGGATCTGGAATACGCCCTGCGCAAGATCCACGGCCCCGCGAAATGAGCCCGCTGGCCCATATCGTGGCCTTGCCGGTGCGATTCTACCGGCTGGTCTTTTCGCCCTGGGTCGGGCACGGCTGCCGATTTCAGCCGACCTGCTCGGCCTATGCCATGGAGGCGCTGGAAAAGCACGGCGCGGTCAAGGGCAGCTGGCTCGCCGCACGCCGCATCCTGCGCTGCCACCCGTGGGGCGGCTCGGGAATCGACAACGTCCCCGAACCGCGCTGCCGGCACCACGACACGCACCGCCCCTGATTCCGAAGCCCGCGCTTGCCCAGGCGCCCCCGAGACCGTATCTGCCTGCCATGTTCGACGAAGCCGACGATATTCACCCGCTGTTCTACGGCGCTCCCAAGAGCACCGAGTTCAAGAAGCTGCGCAAGCGCATCGTGCAACACGCGCGCGAGGCGGTGGAACAGTACGGCATGGTCGAACGCCGCGACGATGGCAGCCTGCCGAAATGGCTGGTCTGCCTCTCGGGCGGCAAGGACAGCTACACCTTGCTCGCGGTACTGCACGAGCTGAAATGGCGCGGCCTGCTGCCGGTCGAGCTGCTGGCCTGCAACCTCGATCAGGGCCAGCCGGGCTTTCCCGCGACGGTGCTGCCGAAGTTCCTTGAGGACATGCAGGTGCCGCACCGAATCGAGTACCAGGACACCTATTCCATCGTCGTCGACAAGGTGCCGCAGGGCCGCACCTATTGCGCGCTCTGCTCGCGGCTGCGCCGCGGCAACCTCTACCGCATCGCCCGCGAAGAGGGCTGCTCGGCGGTGGTGCTGGGCCATCACCGCGACGATATCCTCGAGACCTTCTTCATGAACCTGTTCCACGGCGGTCGCCTCGCGACCATGCCGCCGAAGCTGGTCAATGAGGAGGGCGATCTCTTCGTCTACCGCCCGCTAGCGCATGTGGCCGAGGTCGATTGCGAACAGTTCGCCCGCGCGATGAATTACCCGATCATCCCCTGCGATCTCTGCGGCAGCCAGGACGGGCTGCAGCGCCAGCAGGTGAAGCAGATCCTCGACCAGTGGGAAAAGAACAGCCCCGGCCGCCGCCAGGTGATGTTCCGCTCGCTGATGAACATCCGCCCCTCGCACATGCTCGATCCCAAGCTGTTCGATTTCGCCGGGCTGATGCGCGATGTGGCGGGGAAAAGCGCCGCGGACCCGGATATTCCCGATTTGCGTTAAGTCCGGAGTTACCTCCGTGCGCTAGTCCTGCCCCCGCCGTCAACGGCAAGAGGGAGGCTGGCCATGAGACCGAAGCTTCGGGCCGCGCTGGCGCGGCACCACGCGCGGGTCGCGCGCTGGCTTCACGGCAGCCACATGCTGGCCTTCCTGCCGGCGCTGACCCTGGCGGGGTTCTGGATCGGCGGCGAGGTCATGCTGATCGCCATCGCCATCGGCCTGCCGGTGATCTACGCGCTGGCCGGGCAGGACACGCCCGGCGCGCTCGATCCCGATCGCCCGCTGCCCGACCTCATCGACACCGCCACCGCCGAGGCGCTGGCCGACCGCATGATCGTCCGCGCGAGCGCGGCCAAGCTCGGCACCGCGTGTTTTCTGCTCGAGGCAGAGGGGCTCGACGCGATCCGCCGCCGTGCCGGCGACGGCGTCGCGCAGGAGCTGCGCGAGAGCCTGCTGCAAAGGCTGCGCGGCCAGCTGCGCCGCGGCGACCGGGTGGCGCGGACCGGCGACTCGCGCTTCATGGTGCTGCTCTCGCCGGCGCTGCGGCTCGATCTCGAGGCGCTGCTCCTGATGGCCGAGCGCATGCAGCGCGCGCTTGAGGAACCGGCGGAAACCGAGGGCGGGACACATTTCCTCTCGGTCACCATCGGCTTCTGCGCCTCGGCACGGCTGCGGAGCCATGCCGGGGGCGCGCAACTGATCGACGCCGCCGCCACCGCCCTCACCGAAGCGCTGTCGAACGGACCCTCGGCGGTGCGGGCCTGGTCGGAAAGCATGCGCGTGCAGCGCCGCGCCCGCAAGACGCTTCTGGAAGAGGTCGAGCGGGCGCTCGCCAAGGGGCAGATCCGGCCATGGTTCCAGCCCCAGCTCTGCACCTCGACCGGCACCATCAGCGGCGTCGAGGCGCTGGCGCGCTGGCTGCATCCGGAACGCGGCATCGTCCCCCCGGACGAGTTTCTCACCGCGCTCGAAGAGGCCGGCCAGCTCGACCGGCTGAGCGAGGTGATGCTCGACCACAGCCTCTCGGCCCTGCGCCGCTGGGACGAGGCAGGCCTCGCCATCCCCCGGGTCAGCGTGAACTTTTCCGATGCCGAGCTGCGCAATCCCCGTCTGGTGACGCGGCTCAAATGGGAGCTCGACCGCTTCGGCCTGCCGGCCTCGCGGCTCGGGGTCGAGGTGCTCGAGACGGTGATCGCCGACGCGCCGGAAGGGGTCGTCGCGCGCAACATCACCGCGCTGTCGCAGCTCGGCTGCCAGATCGATCTCGACGATTTCGGCACCGGTCACGCCTCGATCACCGCGCTGCGCCGCTTCGCGGTGCACCGGCTCAAGATCGACCGCAGCTTCGTCACCCGGGTCGACCGCGACGAGGAACAGCGCCGCATGCTCGCGGCTGTGCTCGGCCTTGCCGACCGGCTCGGCCTCGAGACCGTGGCCGAGGGCGTCGAGAGCGTGGCCGAGCATGCTCTGCTCGCGCAGCTCGGCTGCGACCACGTCCAGGGCTTCGGCATCGCGCGGCCGATGCCCGCCGACCAGCTCGCCGACTGGGCCCGCGGCTATGCCGAACGGGTCGCGGCAGCGCAGAACATCGGGCGCAACGCCGGCACTGCCTAGGCCCGCGTCCGGTTGCGTATCTGGTCACAAAACCCGCCCCACACCCGGAATCGGCTTGACCTTTGGGGGTCCTGCCTGTTGAACCCGGCGGTGACTTTTCCAAGGACAGGGCGGCGCCTTCGCATGGACGATCAGAACAAGAACCTGCTCATCGCAACCGGTCTGAGCTTCGTGGTGATCCTCGTCTGGTTCCTGCTCTTCCCACCCCCGGAAGAGCAGCTGCAGGACCAGGCCGGCCCGAACGCGGTCGAGACCGTCGAGGGCGACACCGCCTCGACGCCCGCCGCCGCGCCCTCGGCCACCACCGGCGGCACCGACGCCGCCGCGGCGCCCGCGCAGGCCG
>NZ_JBYNAH010000025.1:0-31831 GCF_059781815.1 Salipiger sp.
GGCATGACCGGCGGCGAGATCGAGGTGCTGGGCTACCGCGGCATGAAGGAATACGAGCTCGGCTTCGACGGCTTCAAGGTCAAGGGCGAGAACCTTCTGGGCGGCGAGGAGGGCAAGGGCTTCAAGCAGCTCATGGAGACCTTCGAGAGCGCCCGCATCCAGACCGCGGCCCGCGCCATCGGCGTGGCGCAGGCGGCGCTCGACGTCGGCATGCGCTATGCCGAGGAGCGCAAGCAGTTCGGCAAGTCGCTGATCGCCTTCCCGCGGGTGTCGGGCAAGCTCGCGATGATGGCGGTGGAGATCATGATCGCCCGCCAGCTCACCTACTTCTCGGCCCGCGAGAAGGACGAGGGCATCCGCTGCGATCTCGAGGCCGGCATGGCCAAGCTGCTCGGCGCCCGCGTGGCCTGGGCCAACGCCGACAACGCGCTGCAGATCCACGGCGGCAACGGCTTTGCGCTGGAATACACCGTGAGCCGCATCCTCTGCGACGCCCGCATCCTCAACATCTTCGAGGGTGCCGCCGAGATCCAGGCGCAGGTGATTGCGCGGCGCCTGCTGGGCTGAGCGCTCAGGCCGAGGCTGGAACAGGAAGGGCGGTGACTTCGGTCGCCGCCCTTCTCGATTCATTGCGCCATCTCCGGCGGCGCCGTGTCAGCGGCAGCCCGCGGGATGGCGATCCGACGTTTGAGCCTCTCGATTTATCCCGGCCAAGTCCGAAGGACCTCGACACCCGTCACCCGACCCAACCAGATCGCCAGCCCGGTGGGGCGGGCTGCCGATGGCGCGGCGGCGCGTTCCGCGCCTTGTCCCGCGCCAAGAGCCTGCCCCCCTCAGAACCCCTGCGCCGCTTCCACCGCGCGCTTCCACGCGGCGTATTTGCCCTTGCGCAGATCGTTTTCCATACCGGGCTCGAACTGCCGCTCGAGCGCCCAGCTCTCGGCAAATTCCTCCATCCCCGGATAGATCCCGGCGCGCTGTCCGGCGAGCCAGGCCGCGCCCATCGCGGTGGTCTCGAGCACCTGCGGCCGGTCCACCGGCGCGCCGGTGATGTCGGCGAGGAACTGCATGGCGAAGTCGCTGGCGCTCATCCCGCCATCGACACGCAAGGCCGCCTCATCGGCGCCTTTCCAGTCCGCATGCATCGCATCGAGCAGGTCGCGGGTCTGGTAGCCGACGCTTTCCAGCGCCGCGCGGGCGAACTCCGCCGGGCCGCTGTTGCGGGTCATGCCGAACATCGCGCCGCGGCACTCGGCGTTCCAGTAAGGCGCGCCGAGCCCGGTGAAGGCCGGCACCAGCACCAGATCCTGCGCGGGGTCGGCGGCCTCGGCCAGCGGCTGGGTCTCGCTGGCATGGCGGATGATCTTGATGCCGTCGCGCAGCCACTGCACCACCGCCCCGGCGATGAAGATCGAGCCCTCGAGCGCATAGGTGCGCTTGCCGTCGAGCTGGTAGGCGATGGTCGAGAGCAGCCGGTTCTGCGACCGCACCAGCTCTTCACCGGTGTTGAGCAGCGCAAAGCAGCCGGTGCCGTAGGTGGATTTCAGCATCCCGGGCCGGAAGCAGGCCTGCCCGATGGTCGCCGCCTGCTGATCGCCCGCCACGCCGAGGATCGGGATCTCGGCACCGAAGAGATCCGCCCGCGCCATGCCGAAATCGGCGGCGCAATCCTTGACCTCGGGCAGCATCGACATCGGGATGCCCAGCATCTCGCACATGGTCGAGGACCAGCGCCCCTTGCTGATGTCGTAGAGCATGGTGCGCGCCGCGTTGGTGGCGTCGGTCACGTGCACATGGCCCGCGGTCATGTTCCAGATCAGCCAGCTGTCGACGGTGCCGAAGGCCAGCTCTCCGGCCTCGGCCCGGGCCCGCGCGCCGTCGACATTGTCGAGGATCCACGCCACCTTGGTGGCCGAGAAATAGGGATCGAGCAGCAGGCCGGTCTTTTCCGTCGCCACCGCCTCGTGGCCCTCGGCCTTCAGGCCCTTGCAGAACTCCGAGGTGCGCCGGTCCTGCCAGACGATGGCGTTGTGGATCGGGCGGCCGGTCTTGCGGTCCCAGACCAGCGTGGTCTCGCGCTGGTTGGTGATGCCGATCCCGGCGATGTCGGCGGCGCGCACGCCGGCCTTTTCCATCACCCCCCGGCAGGTCGCCGCCGTGGTGGTCCAGAGATCCGAGCAATCATGCTCGACCCAGCCCGAAGCCGGGTAGTGCTGCGGAAACTCCTCCTGCACCGATGCCGCGATGTTCAGATCCTTATCAAACAGGATCGCGCGACTCGATGTCGTGCCCTGATCGATTGCGAGAATATAGCCCATATCTCCCCCCTCCGGTCTTTCCCTAGCGGCGATGCTGCCGCTCAATCTGTTGCGGGGGCGGCCCCCGTCGAGTCAGCCGACGCTTCGGTCGACGCGACGATGGCCCGCCCGCATGTAATCCTCCAGCGCCGCGACCTGCGCCTCGCTCTGGCGCAGCCCGAGCTTGCTCCTCCGCCACAGCACGTCCTCCGCCGTGCGAGCGTATTCGTGATCCATCAGCCAGTCGACCTCGGCGCCGGTGAGATCGCCGCCGAACATCGGGCCGAGCGCCTCCGCGTCCCGGGCCTCGCCAAGGATCTTGCGCGCCTCGGTGCCGTAATGCTTCACCAGCCGCCGGGCCCAGCGCTCGCTGAGGAACGGGTAGGAGCGCTGCAGCCCCGAGATCTGCGCCGGCACGCCGTCGACCGGGAAATCCCCGCCCGGCAGGGTGACCCCGGCGGTCCAGGGCCCGCTCACGCCGGGCAGGTTCTCGGCGATCTTCTCGAGCGCGCTCTCGGCGAGGCGGCGATAGGTGGTGATCTTGCCGCCGAACACGTTGAGTAGCGGCGCGCCGCCCGCGCCCTCGACCTTGATCGTGTAGTCGCGCGTCGCCGCCGTGGCGCTGCTGGCGCCGTCATCGTAGAGCGGGCGCACGCCGGAATAGGTCCAGACCACGTCCTCGGCGGTGATCTCCTGCTTGAAGTAGCGGTTGGCGAAATCGATCAGGTATTGCTGCTCTTCCGGGCTGCAATCGGGGCGCTTGTCGGGATCGAGATGCTCGGCATCGGTGGTGCCGATCAGGGTGAAATCCTCCTCGTAAGGAATGGCGAAGATGATCCGCCCGTCGGTGCCCTGGAAGAAGTAGCACTTGTCGTGATCGTAGAGGCGGCGCGTCACGATATGCGAGCCGCGCACCAGCCGAACGCCCTCCTTGACGTTGAGATGCACCTTCTCGTGGATGATGTCGCCGACCCACGGGCCGCCGGCATTGACCAGCATCTTCGCGTAATGGGTCGCCGTCTCGCCGGTCTGGGTGTCCTGCACATCGACCCGCCAGAGATCGCCCTCTCGCGCCGCCGAGAGCACCTTGGTGCGGGTCATGATCTTGGCCCCCCGCGCCTCGGCGTCGCGGGCGTTGAGCACCACGAGGCGGGAATCCTGCACCCAGCAGTCGGAATACTCGTAGGCGGTCTCGAACCGGTCCTCGAGCGGCGCGCCCTCCGGCGTGCCCCTGAGCGAGAGGGTGGAGGTGCCCGGCAGGATCTTCCGACCGCCAAGGTGGTCGTACATGAAAAGGCCCAGCCGGATCAGCCAGGCCGGGCGGCGCCCCTTCATCCACGGCATGAAGGTGGTGAGCAGCTTCGAGGTCGGCGTGTCGCTCTCGAAGCGCATCGAGGGGTGGTAAGGCAGCACGAAACGCATCGGCCAGCTGATATGCGGCATGGCGCGCAGCAGGACCTCGCGCTCGATCAGCGCCTCGCGCACGAGGCGGAACTCGAAATACTCGAGATAGCGCAACCCGCCGTGGAACAGCTTGGTCGAGGCCGAGGAGGTCGCCGAGGCGAGGTCGTTCATCTCGGCCAGCCGGACCGAGAGGCCGCGCCCGGCCGCATCCCGGGCGATGCCGCAGCCGTTGATGCCGCCGCCGATGATGAAGAGATCCGTCGCCTCACGCGTCTGCTGGTCTGCCATGGCCTTGTCCTTGCTGCGATCTGCGTGACCACCGTATGCCGAAACCGCGCCCCACTCGCAAGCTCAACGCTTTCGCTTTCTTTCGTTTCCATCAGTTCGGCAAATAACCGCGCCTGATCGGTGGATTCCCGGGCACTACTTCAGCCGCGCCCCTCGCTCTGAGATAAAATTCGGTACCCAGACACCTCATCCCCGCGATCAGGCAGCGCATCCGACGCATGGCGCTTGATTGCGGGACCGTGTAATGACACGGTTGCGAACAAAAACGAAAGCACCGCATGTCGAACTCTTTTCGTCACCCGGAAATCCTCGAGATCGCGCGCCGCGACGGCAAGGTCAGCGTCGAGCTGCTGGCGCAGCATTTCGGGGTGACCCTGCAGACCATCCGTCGCGACCTCTCGGATCTTGCCGAGGCGGGTCAGCTCGAACGGGTGCATGGCGGTGCGGTGCTGCCCTCGGGAACGGTCAATATCGGCTACGAGGAGCGTCGCGAGCTCAACCCCGCCGCCAAGAGCGCCATCGCGCGGGCCTGCGCCGAGCAGATCCCCGACGACATCTCGCTGTTCCTCAACATCGGAACCAGCACCGAGGCGGTGGCGCGGCAGCTGCTCACCCACCGCAACCTGCTGGTGGTGACCAACAACATGAACGTCGCCAACATCCTCGCCGGCAATCCCGATTGCGAGGTCATCGTCACCGGCGGCAACCTTCGGCGCTCGGATGGCGGGCTGGTCGGCAACCTTGCCGCCGGGACCATCGGGCAGTTCAAGTTCGACCTCGCGGTGATCGGCTGCTCGGCGCTCGACGCCGAGGGCGACCTGCTGGATTTCGACATCCAGGAGGTCGGCGTGAGCCAGGCCATCCTGCGCCAGTCGCGGCGCACCTTCCTCGTCGCCGACGCCTCCAAGCGCACCCGCAGCGCGCCCGCGCGCATCGCCTCGCTGAGCCAGATCGACACGCTGTTCACCGATGCCCCGCTGCCCCCGGCGCTGTCGCAGCGATGCGGCGACTGGGACACCAAGATCGTCGTCACCGCGCCGACCTGAGCCCGCCCCGACCTCACGTTTGCGGGACGTGGCGCCGCACTCCCCGGACGGCTGCCTTGACACTCCATCGCCTGCCGCCCATGAAGCCGGGGTCAGACGGCGCGAAAGGCATGTTTCATGGCAAAAGAGAAAGAAACCGGCGGCTTCCTCGAGACCGTCAAGACGATCGTCTACGCCCTGCTCATCGCGGGCGTGTTCCGGACGTTGTTCTTTCAGCCCTTCTGGATTCCCTCCGGCTCGATGAAGGACACGCTGCTGATCGGCGACTTCCTCTTCGTCAACAAGATGAGCTACGGCTATTCCTACGCCTCCTGCCCGTCGATCCGCCTGCCCGTGGTCGGGCTCGACATCGACGCCAAGGATATCTGCGGCTGGCTCGGCGACGACAACGGCCGGATCTTCGGCTCCGAGCCCGAGCGTGGCGATATCGCCGTCTTCCGTCACCCCGTCACCGGGCGCGACTTCATCAAGCGCGTGATCGGCATGCCGGGCGACCGGGTGCAGGTCACCAACGGCCTGCTCTACATCAACGACGAGCCGGTCCAGGTCGAGCGCAACGGCACCTTCACCGAGACCGCCGAGCCGCAGGGCCCGCAGCAGCTGCGTCCGCGCTGCGAGAACGGCCCGGTGGGCACCGGCGGCGTCTGCGAGAAATCGCGCTGGACCGAGACCCTGCCCAACGGCAAGTCGCATGACATCCTCAACATCGCGATGCAGGGCTCGGACAACACCCGCGTCTACACCGTGCCCGAGGGCCATTACTTCATGATGGGCGACAACCGCGACAACTCCTCCGACAGCCGCGTGCCCAGCGCCGCCGGCGGCGTCGGCTTCGTGCCGTTCGAGAACCTGATCGGCAAGGCCAACCGCGTCGTCTTCTCGTCCTCCGGCCGCTCGATGCTGTTCTTCTGGACGTGGCGCGGCGACCGCTTCTTCCACAAACTGCAATGAAGCGGTCTGCCGAGATCATCGCGCTCGAAGAGCGTCTCGGCCACCGCTTCGACCGGCCCGAGCTGCTGCGCCGTGCGCTGACCCATTCCTCGATGTCGGCCCCGGGCCGCGAGGACAACCAGCGGCTCGAGTTCCTCGGCGACCGGGTGCTCGGCCTCGTCATGGCCGAGGCGCTTCTGGCCGATGACCGCGCAGCCTCGGAAGGCCAGCTCGCCCCCCGCTTCAACGCGCTGGTGCGCAAGGAAACCTGCGCCGACGTGGCGCGCGAGATCGATCTCGGCGCCGCGCTGAAGCTCGGCCGCTCCGAGATGATGTCCGGTGGCCGCCGCAAAATGGCGCTGCTGGGCGACGCGATGGAGGCGGTGATCGCGGCGGTCTATCTCGACGCGGGCTTTGACGCCGCCAAGGAGCTGGTGCGCCGGCTCTGGGGTGAGCGGGTCTCGCGCGTCGACGAGGATGCGCGCGACGCCAAGACCTCGCTGCAGGAATGGGCGCAGGCGCGCGCCATGCCGCCCCCCGCCTATGTCGAGGTCGGACGCTCCGGCCCGGATCACGCCCCGGTCTTCACCATCGAGGCACGGCTGGCCTCCGGCGAGACGGCGCAGGCCACCGCCGGTGCCAAGCGCAAGGCCGAGCAGGAGGCCGCCGCCGCCCTGCTCGCCAAGGTGACGGGTGGCTGAGCGCGACGCCTCGGGCAATATGCTGGGCGCGCTGTTCATGTGCGCCGCCATGACGCTTTTCGCCATCGAGGACGCACTCTTCAAATCGGTCGCCCCGGCGCTGCCGCCCGGCGAGGCGACGCTGATCTTCGGCCTCACCGGCACCACGATCTACATCCTGCTGACCCTACGTGCCCGCGAGCCGGTGCTGCACCCGGCGATCCTGCGCCCGAGCCTGATGATCCGGACCTTCTTTGAGATCGTGGGGCGTTTGTTCTTCGCCCTGTCGCTGGCCTACACGCCGCTCGCCGTGACCTCGTCGATCCTGCAGGCGGCGCCCTTGGTGGTCACCGCCGGCGCGGCCCTGCTGCTGGGAGAAAAGGTCGGCCCGCGGCGCTGGATCGCTATGGCGGTGGGCTTCATGGGCGTGCTGATGATCCTGCGCCCGACGCCCGACGCCTTCCGCCCCGACGCGCTGCTGGCCGTTGCCGGCATGATCGGCTTCGCGATGCGCGATCTCTACACCCGCGCCAGCCCGCCCGCGGTCTCGACCAACCAACTGGGCGTGCTGGGCTTTGCGGTGATCATCGTGGCTGGCCTCATCATGCTGCCCTTCGATCCCGCCCCGCCCCGCCTGCCGACGGGCACGGAATTGGGGCGGCTGCTTTTGACCGGTGTGGTGGGCGTCACCGCCTACACGGCGCTGACCCGGGCGATGCGCACCGGAGAGGTCTCGGTGGTGGCGCCGTTCCGCTATTCGCGGCTGCTGGTCGCGCTGACCTTCGCCTTCATGTTCTTCGGCGAACGCCCGGATCTCTGGACCCTCGCCGGAGGGATGCTCATCGTGGTCAGCGGGGTCTACACGCTCCTGCGCAGCGGCAAGCCCCGCCGAGCGGCCTGATCAGAGCTTTTCGCAGCTGACCTCGATGGCGGCGTCGCGGCGCGTGCCGCCGAGCGACTCCTGTGCCAGCGCGATGGCCTGCGCGTTCTTCGCCTTCCAGCGCTTCGCCTGGCTCTGGCACTCGCCAAGGGGAACGCCCTGCTCGCTGCCCTTGAGCGGCGAGTCGCGGTAGCTGCCATCCCCCTGCAGGGCGTGGATCGTCGGGACGTAGAGGGTCTCGGCGCTTGCCATCGTGGCCAGCCCGATCGTCATCAGGGCCAAAGCTGCCGCCTGCACCTGTCGCATCGAAATCTCCTTGCGAGTCGCTCTGAAACAAGCCCTGCGGGATATAGGGCAGAGTGTCTTCCCTTACAGCACAGCGATCTATGGCTCTTTGGTCAAAAAACGATTATGTGATGCGGATCATTCCCCAACGGACCAGCCAATGACCACACGCGCCGGATTTGTCGCCCTGATCGGAGAGCCCAACGCGGGCAAGTCCACCCTCACCAACCGTATGGTGGGGGCCAAGGTGAGCATCGTGACCCACAAGGTGCAGACCACCCGCGCCCGCATCCGCGGCGTCGCGATGGAGAGCGAAAGCCAGCTTGTCTTCGTCGACACGCCGGGCCTGTTCAAACCGCGCCGCCGGCTCGACCGCGCCATGGTCGCCGCTGCGTGGGGCGGGGCGGCGGATGCCGACATCATCGTGCTGCTGGTCGAGGCCCATCGCGGCATCACCGAGGGCGTCGAGCGCATCCTCGAGGGGCTGGCCGACCTGCCCAAGGGCCGCACCGTGGCGCTGGCGATCAACAAGATCGACCGCGTCGAGGCGCCCGTGCTGTTGAAGCTGACGCAGGATCTCAACGAGCGTTATACCTTCGCCAAGACCTTCATGATCTCGGCCGAGCGCGGCCACGGTGTAAAGGACCTGCGCGAATGGCTCGCGGGCGAGCTGCCCGAGAGCCCGTGGCTCTATCCCGAGGACCAGATCGCCGACCTGCCGATGCGGATGATCGCCGCCGAGATGACGCGCGAGAAGCTGACCCTGCGCCTGCATCAGGAGCTGCCCTATCAGCTCACCGTCGAGACCGAGAACTGGGAAGAGCGCCCCGACGGCTCGGCCCGCATCGATCAGGTGATCTACGTCATGCGCGACGGTCACAAGGGCATCGTGCTCGGCCGCAAGGGCGAGACGGTGAAGGCCATCGGTCAGGCCGCCCGCGCCGAGATCGAGGAATTCCTCGGCCGCAAGGTGCACCTCTTCCTGCAGGTGAAGGTGCGCGAGAACTGGCTCGAGGAAGCCGAGCGTTATTCCGAGATGGGGCTCGACTTCAAGGACGGCAACTGACCCCGTGGCCCGTCTGACCACGCGGTTCTGGGTCGACGCCTATCTCGCAAGGCTGTCGTTCCAGAACATCCCCGCCTACGTGACCGCCCATGGAGACGACCATGCCGGCGCGGTGCTGGTGAAGCTCGCGACGCTTGATGGCAAGGCGCGGGCCTTCACCCGCGGCTTCGACCTGATGACCGGCGCCCGGCAATGGACCGAGCTCGCCTCGGGCGACGAGCGCGAGGTCGATGCCAGCATCGCGAAGCAGCGCAGTTTCGACCCGGATCTCTGGGTGATCGAGGTCGAGGACCGACAAGGCCGCCACCTGCTCGACGAGGACGGCCTGTCGGACTGAAAAGCGCCGCGCCGCCCTGCGCGCTCAGCAGATCCGCGGCAGCTGCTCTCCGACCAGCATGTCGACGATCCGCGTGCCCCCGAAGGCCGACCGCATCCGCACCGGGACGCTGCCCTTCTCGACCGCCCGTCCGACGATCACCGCCTCGCGCCCAGCAGGCAGCGAGCGCATCGCGGCCAGCGCCGCCTCGGCCTCGGCCTCGGGCACGAAGAGCACCAGCGCGCCCTCGTTCGCGAGGTAGAGCGGGTCAAGCCCGAGGATCTCGCACATGCCCTTGACCTCCGGGCGCAACGGCAGCGCCGCCTCGTCGAGCTCCACCGACACCCCCGCCGCCTCGGCCATCTCGTTGAGCGCCGAAGCCAGCCCTCCGCGCGTCGCATCCCGCGCCGCGCGCAGGTTGGGGCAGGCCTCAGCCACGGCGGCCATCAGGTGCCCCAGTGCCTGACAGTCCGACTGCAGCGGCGCCGACAGCGCCAAATCGCCCCGCGCCGCGAGGATCGTCGCGCCGTGATCGCCCAGCACGCCGTTGACGATGGCCACGTCGCCGGGCCGGATATGCACCGCACCGAGATCGCGCCCCGCCGGGATCACGCCCACGCCCGAGGTGGTGATGAACACCGTGTCGCAGGAGCCCTTCTCGACCACCTTGGTGTCGCCGGTGACGATTCTGACCCCCGCCGCCTCGGCCTCGCGCGCCATGCTGGCGACGATGCGGCGCAGAAGCGCGATCTCGCAGCCCTCCTCGATGATGAACGAGGCCGAGAGCCAGAGCGGCTCGGCCCCACCCACCGCAAGGTCGTTGACCGTGCCGCAGACCGCGAGCTTGCCGATGTCGCCGCCGGGAAACTCCACCGGGGTGACCACGTAGCTGTCGGTGGTGAAGGCCAGCCGTGCGCCCATCTCCTGCAGCGCGTCATGCATGAGCCGGGCCTGATCTTCGCCGCTTTCGGGCTGGAAGACCCCGGTGAAGACCTCTTCGATCAGGTCGCGCATGGCGCGTCCGCCGCCGCCATGGGCCAGCGTGACACGGTCGCCGCGCAGGCGGGAGGGTTTGGAGGCCATGTTCATTCCGCCGGCTCCATCACCCGTGCGCCGCCATAGGTCCAGTAGGCGGCGCAGGCGCCCTCGGACGACACCATCAGCGCGCCAAGCGGCGTGTCGGGGGTGCAGCCACGGCCGAATTGCGGGCAGGCGGTCGGCTTGATCCGCCCCGTCATCACCGCGCCGCAGGCGCAGCCCTCGGGCTCCTCGACCTTTTTCCGCCCGACCGCGTAGCCGATGCCGAACTTCTCCTCTGCGTCCCACGCCCGATAGGCCGCGCGGATACGCAGGCCGGAGGCGTCGATCTCGCCAAGGCCCCGCCATTCGAACGACGGCCGCTCCTCGTAGACATCGGCGATGGCCGCCAGCGAGACCGGGTTGCCATGCTCGGGCACCACGCGGGCATACTGGTTTTCCACCTCGGCGCGGCCGTCGCGGATCTGCTCCAGCACCATGAGCACCGATTGCAGCAGGTCGAGCGGCTCGAACCCGGCCACGGCGATGGGCTTGCCGTAATCGCGGGCGATGAAATCGTAGGGATGAATGCCGATCACCATAGAAACATGGCCCGGCCCGACGAAGCCTTCGAGCCTCATATGTGGATCGTCGAGCAGCGCCTTGATCGGCGGCGGCACGGTGATGTGGTTGCAGAACACGCTGAAATTCGCGATCTCCTCGCGCGCCGCCTGCTGCAGGGTCAGCGCGGTCGAGGGCGTGGTGGTCTCGAAGCCGAGGCCGAAGAACACCACCTCGCGGTCGGGGTTGCGCCGCGCCAGCTCCAAAGCGTCGAGCGGCGAGTAGACCATGCGGATATCGCAGCCATCGGCCTTGGCCTGCATCAGCGACTTGCGCGAGCCCGGCACCCGCATGGCATCTCCGAAGGTGGTGAAGATGACGCCCGGACGCTCGGCGATCTCGACGCATTCGTCGACCCGGCTCATCGGCAGGACGCAGACCGGACAGCCGGGGCCGTGGATGAACTCGATGCCCTGATGCACCAGCTTGTCGAGCCCGTAGCGGAAGATCGCGTGGGTGTGGCCGCCGCAGATCTCCATGATGCGGACGGGCGCGTCGCGGGTGGCGCCGATCTCGTCCGCGACGCGAGCGATGGCCGCCAGCACGCCCTTGGCGGCCTTGGGATCGCGGAATTCCTCGACATATCTCATTGTGCCGCCTCCACCTTGGCGGGCTCGTCAAAGGCCCGTGCGCCCTCTTCCATCGCCTCGAGCGCCTCCTGCGCCTCGCCGAGGCCGCGCAGCGCCTCGAGCGTCTCGGCGGCCTCGTGTTCGTCGATCACCGCCATGGCGAAGCCCACGTGGATCAGCACCCATTCGCCCACCAGGTCCGCGAGCGGACGGTCGGCGACCGGGGCGAGGCTCACCTCTCGCTTGACCCCGGAAACATCGGCCATCGCCATCAGGCGGGATGGGTCGGTGATCTCGGTGATCTGGCCGGGAATGCCCAGACACATGGCTCAGTCCTCCTCCGATACGGACGCGTGCGGCTCGATGCCGTAGCGGTCCAGCTTTGCCCGAAGCCCGACGCGGCTGAGCCCGAGCTCTGCCGCCGCCTTCGACTTGTTCCATTTCAGCCGGGTCAGCGTCTCGCCGAGGATGCGCATCTCCATCAGCTCGACGCGTTCCTTCAGCGTGCCTTCCAGCGTGCAGAGATCAGTGCCGCTCGCCGGCAGCTCGGCGCCCTCGGCGCGCTCGCCGTGATTGCCCGCCTGCAGGATGTGGCGCGAGATTAGCTCAGGCCCCAGCGTCATGTCCTGCGCGAGGATCAGCATCCGGGTCACCTCGTTGCGCAGCTCGGGCAGGTTGCCCGGCCAGTCATAGCTCTCGAGGAAGGCCAGCGCCGGGCGGGCGATGCCGCGCACCGGCTTGCCGTGCAGCTCGGCCGCCTCGTGCAACATGCGCTCGGCCAGCAGCGGGATGTCGGGGACGCGACTGCGCAGCGCCGGGATCGCCAGCTCGGTGACCGCCATCTCGAAGAACAGGTCGCTGCGGAACTGGCCGCGCTGGATCATCGCCCGCAGGTCGCGATGGGTGCCGAAGAGCAGCCGCGCGCCGCTCTGCAGGGTCTCGTGCCCGCCCACCGGCTGAAAGCTGCCCTCGGTCACGAGGTGCAGGAGCTGCAGCTGCATCGCCGGGCTCAGCGCATCGACGCCGTTGAGGAACAGCGTCCCCCGGTCGGCCTTCTGCAGCAGTCCCGCCCGCGCCTGCACCGCGCCGGGCACCGCGCCGCGCTTGGCGCCGAAGAGCTCGGCGGCGAGCACCTCGTCGGACATGCCGGCGCAGTTGAGCTTGTAGAACGGCCGGTCGGCGCGCAGCGAGCCGTAGTGCATGGCGCGGGCCAGATCGCCCTTGCCGGTGCCGGCCTCGCCGGTGATCAGCACCGGAACCTCGAAGCTGGCATATTGCCGGGCCAGCGCGATGGTCGGGTTGAGCGGGCTGCCGGTGCCGCGCAGCACCTTGTCGAACCCCGCCGCCTCCTGCGCCTGCTGGCGCCGGGCCTGCATCTTCTGGGTCGCGGTGTTGCCGAGGTAGCGCATCTCGAGGCTCATGCGCTCGTGCTCGCGGCTCAGCTCGAAGAGCCTTGCCGCGTTGCGCACCGCCATCAGGAACTGCTCGGGATGCCAGGGCTTGGTGATGAACTGGTAGATCCCCGCCTTGTTGATGGCGTCGATCATGTCCGAGCTCTCGGTGTAGCCGGTGACGATGATGCGCACCGTCTCGGGCCAGCGGTCGCGCACGTCCGACAGCAGCTCGACCCCGGTGCGGCCGGGCATGCGCTGATCGGAGACCACCACCTGCACCCAGTTCTCCTCGAGCAGGCGCCACGCCGCCTCGGCGTCGGTGGCCTCGAGCACGTTGAAATCGTCCTCCAGCGCCATGCGCATGGAGGCGACCGAGAACGGCTCGTCATCGACGACCAGAACGGTGGGAAGCGTGCCGCCCGACATCCCTCTTACTCCGCCGCCTGCGCGCGGCGCTTGGCGAGCGCCTCGCTGCGCAGCCAGCCGATCCACTGCTCGAGCCCCTCCCCAGTGCGGGCCGAGACCCGGATCACCTCGATGGTGGGGTTCACCCGGCGCAGGTTGGCCTCGTAGAGGTCGAGATCGACATCGCAATGCGGCGCAAGATCGACCTTGTTCAGCAGCGCGATGCGCGCGGCGGTGAACATGTCAGGGTATTTCAGCGGCTTGTCCTCGCCCTCGGTGACCGACAGGATCGCCACCTTGGCATCTTCGCCAAGATCGAAGGCGGCGGGGCAGACGAGGTTGCCGACGTTCTCGATGAACAGCGTGGCCTCGTCGTGCAGGTGCAGGTGGTCGAGCGCATGGCCGACCATGTGGCCGTCGAGATGGCAGCCCTTGCCGGTGTTGACCTGCACCGCGGGCGCCCCGGTCTCGCGGATGCGGTCGGCATCGTTGCTGGTCTGCTGGTCACCCTCGATGACGGCGACATCGCCCCCCATGGCGCGGATGGTGGCGCAGAGCAGCGTGGTCTTGCCCGAGCCCGGCGAGGAGACGAGATTGACCGCGAAGACCCCCTGCCGCGCCAGCCGGGCACGGTTGGCCGCGGCGTAGCGGTCGTTTTCCGACAGGATGCCGGTCTCGATCTCGATCAGCCGCTCCTGGCTCATGTTGCCCACCGCGACGCCGGCGGCGCCGGTGCCGAAATGGATGTCGCCATGGGCGCCGTGATGGTGGTGGTGGCCATGTCCATGCGCGTGGTCATGGGCGTGGTCATGCGTATGCCCCGCGCCGTGATCGTGCGAATGCCCTTCCACCGTGCTGCCGCTGCAGCCGCAAACCGTGCACATCAGATGACCTCCATATCCTTGATTCTCATCTCGTCGCCCCCGTCGGGCATCAGCTTTCCGCCGCCGCATTTCGGGCAGGGATCGAGCCGGTGGGCGATCTCCACCGTCTCCATGCAGTCATAGCAGAGCGCGCGGCCCGGCAGGTCGATCATCTCGAGCGCCGCCCCCTCGGCCTTGGAGCCGCGCATGACGATCTCCCAGGCAAACTCCAGCGCCGGCTTCTCGACCCCGGCGAAGCGGCCGATCTCGAGCCGAACGCGGGTGACGCGCTGGATCTCCGGCGCGGCGGCGGCCTGATCGACGACCCGGCGGATGCCTTCGCAGAGCGACATTTCATGCATCCCGCACCTCCCGCAGCCGCACCGGGCTGCACGGGTCGAGAATGTCGAGCAGCAGCGCCCCGAGACCGGATTTCTCCGCCGGCAGCGTGGCGAGACAGCGCGCGAGGATGCCGTCACGCGCCAGCAGCGCATCGGTGGGGGTGACGCGGTCGAAGCCGGTGACGTGGCCGTTTTCCACTTCCATATGAATGGCATAGGCCCCACGCGCGGCAGGCACAAGCGCCCGGCCGGGCGTGGCCTCGAGCGCCGGGAGACGGCCAAGGACGGCGGCCTCGATATCGTAGAGCCGGGCGGTGGCGCGCCAGAGCGGGCCGCGCCCGTGGCTGGCCTCGAGCGCCCGCATCACCGGGTGCGCAAGGTGGCGCGCGGCGACCGAGTTCTCGCAGGCGGCACGCTGCCAGATGGTCCCGGCCTCCGGCTCGGGCAGCGCTTCGGCCACCGCCTCGCCGGGGGCGAAGAGCTGCCCGATGCGGGCCAGCGGCGCGGCGACGGGGTGGACGCTCGCGAGGAAGGCCCGAAACGCCGCCGGCGTCGCAGGCGCCGCGGCGGCAGGGCCGAAGAGCGCCGCGAGAATCGCCCGCCCGCCGGCGCGCCAGTCCTCTGGCAGCGGCTGCGGCGCGAGGCCGAGCAGGGTCGGCCAGGTGGCGTGCAGCTTGAGAAGGTGATCGCGCAGCACATCCTGCGCGATTTCGGCGGCGGCGGCCCTGGCATCGACCCGCCCCAGCGCGGCCGAGACCGCCGCCGCCTGCGCCCCGCGGCAGAGGTTGAAGAGGCGGGGGAGAATCGCCTCGACCTCGTCGACCGGCTTGCCCAGCACCAGCCGCGCGACCGGGAGGCCGGGGGCGGGCTGGGCGACAAGCCGGGTTGCGGGGCGCGTGTCCAGCATCAGCCTGCGCCTTGTTCCTGCACGTCCGGCAGGTCTTGAGACAGACCGCCAGTGATCACCGCGCGGCGCGAGGGGGCCGCGTCGAGCGCCGCCTCCTCGGCCTCTTGCGAGCCCTCTTCGGCGGCGGCCAGCTCGGCCTCGCGGGAGGCGCGGATCTCGACGGCGCGGTCGGTCTCGGCGCGGTGCTCCTTCTGGAACAGCGCCACCATCACGGCGCGGGCGACATCGGTCGCATCCTTCTGGCGGGTGAACTCGTGCATCGGCGAGAACAGCGAGCAGGCCTTGTAGCCCCCCGTCAGCTCGCGGCTGTTGTGGATGAACTCGTAGTCACCAGAGGGGAAGGAGATCACCTCCTTCTCGCCAGCCGTGAGCCCCGACCAGTCCTGCCCGGCATCGGGCAGCAGCACGAGGTTCATGAACCACGGGCTGACCAGCACGCCGAGCAGACAGTCGCCGTGCTTCTGGAAGTCGATGGCCTCGACCTGCAGCGCCTTGTTGACGATCGGCACGTCGCGCATCTTGGCGTTGTAGACCTCGCGGAAATCCGCCACCAGCCGATCGGTCACCGCGCGGATGCGGGTGGCCTCGAGCAAGTCCGCCGCGCCGGGATCCTCCAGCACCATGAACTGCTCCTTGGGCCCCGAGCAGTTCGGGCAGGACCAGTCCTCCGGCAGGGCGTGGAACGGCGTGCCCGGTTCGACCTGACGGGTGTCGTCGCCCTCGGCCGGATCGTAGGGCGTCCAGCAGATCTTGCACTCCATGATCGCCTGATCCGAAATCCGGTCATTGGCGCCGAGATAGCTGCCCTCGAAGCTCATGTGATCGCCTCCAGCACTTCGCGCAGGCGCTCGGCGCTGTCGCTGAGATCCTCGGCCGCGGCGATGGCGACCTCGGGCATGTCGGTGACCTCGAAGGTGTCGAGGATGAGCTGGTCCATCGAGTTGTAGAACTGCACCCGCCAGACATGCGGCAGCGCCGTCGCGGTGACCCGGCAATTGCCGTAGCCGCGCGACAGGATGTCGGTGGAGCCGATACCCAGCCGCGCGTCGAGCCAGGCGAGATCGCCCTCGGTGTGCGGCAGCAGGGTGAGGTTGACCACGTGCAGCTCGCCGCTCGCCGTGTAGCCGGCGCTCTTGTCCTGCAGCTCGACCAGCAGCGCGGGGGCGTTGACCACGCCGGTGCCGGGGGCGTTGGCATCGCCCGGGCGGAACGGCTCGAAGGCGCGGGCGCGGGCATCGGAGGGCACGCTCGCCACCTCGATGGCGTCGAGCCCTGCGCCGTGCAGCACCCAGATGCCGGCAAACACCGATTCCTGCGCCCGGACCGAGGGCAGGCCGCGGATCTTCATCGCCACTTCGCCCTCGCCCATGGTCTCGGCGATCAGGCGACGGTTGGGCGCGTCGAGCATGGCGAGATCGAAGGTCACCGAACCGCCATGGGCCGCGACGCGGTCGGCGGCTTCGGCCACCCGCGCCAGCAGCGTCATCGCCGGGGCCAGCCCGCCGGTATCCTCGACATCGGGGATGTGGACCGAGAAGGTGCGCATGTCCTGCGGCAGGGGCATGTATTCCAGCTCGGCCTCGTCCTCGGGCTGCGAGCCGGGGCCGTAGCCCACGGGCGGCATGTGGAAATTGTTGACCATCTTGTCCTCCGTCAGGCCGCCGGGGCCGGGATTGCGTTCAGGATCTGCGGAATGCGCGCCATGTAGTCGTCCCAGTCGCGCACCTTGGGGATGCCGCCGAGGCAGGCCCCGTCGCGGAAGAAGATCAGCGACGGCGTCTTCAGCACGCCGGTGACCTCGCGCAGTTGGGTCTCGATGGCGTCATCGACCACGGCGCAATCGAAGGCGCGCTGGAAGGCGATGCGCAGCTCGGGCAGGATCACCGCCACGTCGGCGCTCTCGAGGTTGCGCTTGGGGTCGCCCGGCACGAAGAGGCAATGGGCGCCCGGCGCCTCGGTGAAGGCCGCGACATCAGCCATGGTGCTCAGGCGGGGCCAGCCAAGCTCGCTCACCAGCCGGTCGATCAGGGGGTGTGACATGGGTCCTCCTCGGGCGCTTGTCGGGCTCTTCTGCTCAGGTCGTCTTGCTCGGGCCGCCCAGCTCAGGCGGTGGTCTTGCCCGCAAGCCGCGCCGCTTCGAGATGCGGCGGCAGGCTCGGGCTGCGGTTGTCGAGATCGGCAAAGGCGTCGCCCGCCCCAGCCCCCTGCATGATGCTGCGCAGGCCGCGCAGGGCGCGGGCGATGAGCTCGGCCTCCTGCTCGGTGATCACCTCGCGGGCGTGGCCGAGATGGGTCAGCACCCAGGTGCCGGGCGCTACGTCACCGACCAGCGACAGGTCGATCAGCGCCTCGCCCTCGTCGCCGATGGCGCGGCCGGCGATGCCGTCGACCGAAAGGATCTTCATCGGGATGCCAACGCACATCGGCCCTACTCCGCCGCCGGGAAGAAGCGGGCGTCGCCGGTGCGGCAGGCTTCGTCCTCCGAAGGACGGCCGGCCTCGTAGGCCTGATGCCGGATCGAGCTGTCGGCCAGCGCGTCGGTCTCGGTGCGGCCCTCGGTGGCGTGGAAGCCGCGCGCCGCCAGCCAGTCGCGGGCGATCCCGACCGCCTCGGGGATGCGCGCCGCCACGACCGCGCGCAGCCCTCCGCCGTAGTCCTCGAGCTCCTCGGGCTGGCAGCCGACGAGCAGCAGCTCGGCCGGGCAATAATCCATCAGCTGGGCGGTGGCGATCACGTCCTGAAAGCCGGTCTGGTGCAGCGACATCTTCTTCGCGCCCATGAAGCGCGGCACCTCGTCGCCCTCGACCACCTTCATGGTGCCGGGCGCGAGGCCGTAATCCACCGCGTCAAACACGACCAGAAGATCGGCTTCCTCGAGGAAGGGCAGCAGGTAGAGCCCCTGCGTGCCGCCATCGAGCACCTTGACGTCCTCGCCGAAGGAGAGCGTGTCGGCGAGATGCTCGACGCAGCGCACGCCAAACCCCTCGTCCGCCCAGAGCACGTTGCCGATGCCGAGAATGAGCGCCTTTTGCGCCATGCCGTCCCCTCCCCTTGCTTGCCCGGCGAAAGATCTGTTTCCGCCTGCTGGCCCGAACGACCTTATCGTTTCCGCCCCCGCAGGGCAGGGATTCTGCATCTTACAGTCACCTTTACTCATCCCTCTGAAAATAAACGAAAACACGTCCAAAACGGGCGACGCGGCCGGACGCGTGATGGAAAGAAACTTTTCACAATTGAGCATGATCGCAAGGCAAAATACCACAAAGAAAAACGGGCCCTGCAAGGGCCCGTTCCATGTCTTGTCCAAAACCGGAAAGCTCAGTCCGGTAGGTCGTCCTTGAAGGTGCGGTGGCCGGAGATCATCGTCGAGACCATCGACTGGCGCGACATGATATCCTCGCGGATCGCGGCGTAGATGTGGATCATCATGAAGATGATGATGAACCACATGCCGAGGTGATGCAGCGAGTGCAGCACCTGCGTGTTCTGCACCCAGGCGATCAGCCAGCCCATCGCCAGATCCGGCAGCGAGCCCTGCCCGGCGCCCTCGGCATAAAGCGCCCAGCCGGTCAGCAGCATGAAGGTGATGCCCACCGTCATGAAGAAGAACATCGCCACCTGCGCCAGCGGGTTGTGGCCGACATATTTCTTCGGCACGTCCTCGAGGAAGGCATACCAGCGCAGCTCGTGGACAACCTCTTTCCACCACGCCTTCTTCCACACCGGCACGTAGAACAGCTGCTTGGAGTGGTGGTTGCCCACCAGCGCCCAGTAGACCCGGCCGGCGAAGGCCACGGTCAGCAGCTGGCCGGCGGCGAAATGGATGAAGCGGTTGTAGCCCATGACGAACTGATAGGTCGCCTCGGCGAAGTTCATCGTCGGCAGCGGCGAGGCGATGAGCCAGCCGGTGCCGATCAGGGTCATGATCAGCGCCGCGTTGATCCAGTGCCAGAGCCGCACCGGCCATTCGTAGACGAAGACCGAGGTCCGCCGGCGGATTGACTCGATGTCCTGCTCGGTGGCGTCTCCGGTGAGCCGGGCGGTCGAGAGCGGCTCGACGCCCGGGTTCGGGGAGTGGATGGTTTTCTGCTCCATCGGATCACTCCTTGCGGCGGGCGCGGATCACCGTCCACAGGAGGCCGGCCAGCACCACCACGCCCAGCCCGTGCAGGGGCGACAGCAGCCAGTGCGCCGCGCCATCCGCGGGCAGGGCCGCGTCGTGGCCGGCGTGGGCGAAGGCGGCAGAGGCCGAGGCCAGCCAGAATGCGATTGCCTGTTTCATGGGGTCTCTCCTCCTCAGCGGACCTTGACGTTGGCGAGCTCGTCGCCGTCGGGCGACATCACGTGCGTGGAGCACGCGAGGCATGGGTCGAAGCTGTGCAGCGTGCGCAGGATCTCGACCGGCTCCTCGGGGCGCTCGACCTTGGTGTTCATCAGCGAGGCCTCGAAGGCGCCGATATTGCCGGCGGTGTCGCGGGGCGAGCCGTTCCACGTGGTCGGCACGACGCATTGGTAGTTCTCGATGCGCCCGTCCTTGATCTTGATCCAGTGGCCCAGCGCGCCGCGCGGCGCCTCGGTCATGCCCACGCCCTTGGCCTCGGAGGGCCAGGTCGAGGGATCCCATTTCTCGACATTCGCCGTCGACTCGTCGCCGTTGCGGATGTTGGTCATCATCTTGTCGAAGAAGTGCCGCTGCAGACGGCCGCAATACTCGGACTCAAGCGCCCGCGCCGCGGTGCGGCCCAGCGTCGAGAACAGCGCCTCCATCGGCAGATCCATGTCCGACAGCAGCCGGTCGACCTGATCCCGGATGTCCTCGTGGCCCTTGGCGTAGCCGACGATGTAGCGCGCCAGCGGGCCCACCTCCATCGCGTGACCGCGCCAGCGCGGGGCCTTGATCCACGAGTATTTCGCCGCCTCGTCGAGCTCCTTGATATCGGTGCGGGTGCCCTTGGCGTTGGGGCCGAGCTCGTATTTCGGCTCGGTGACGCCATCCCACGGGTGCAGCCCTTTGCCGGCCTCGCCATAGGTGTACCACGAGTGATCAACGAATTCCTGGACCTGCTCGGGATCGCGCGGATCGACGTCGAGCACCTCGTTGAGGTTGCCGTTGATGATCGCACCGCGCGGCAGGTGCAGCTGCTCGGGCGAGAAATCATTGGGATGCTCGGGGATGTCGCCATAGGCGAGGCAGGCCTGCGACGACAGGCCGCCACCATAGAGCCAGTTGCGGTAGAAGCCGCCGATCGCCTTCACGTCCGGGATATAGACGTTGCGGTTGAACTCCTGGGTCTGGTCGATGATCGACGAGACCATGTTGAGCCGCTCCATGTTGATCGCGCCCACCGAGCCCACGCCATCCATGTTGATCGGGCACGGCACGCCGCCCACCAGCCAGTTCGGATGCGGGTTCTTGCCGCCGAAGATGGTGTGGACCTTGACGATCTCCTTCTGCAGGTCGAGCGCCTCGAGATAATGGGTCGTCGCCATCAGGTCCGCCTCGGGCGGCAGCTTGTAGGCGGGGTTGTCCCAGTAGCCGTTCTTGAACAGACCCAGCTGGCCGCTCTCGACGAATTTCTTCAGCCGGTTCTGCACGTCGCGGAAATAGCCCGGCGAGGACAGCGGGTGGTTCGGGCCCACGGTCTGCTGCAGCTCCGAGGTCGCCTTGGGATCGGCCTTGAGCGCGTTGATCGGGTTGACCCAGTCGAGCGCGTGCAGGTGGTAGAAATGCACCACGTGGTCGTGGATCTCGAGCGCCAGCTGCATCATGTTGCGGATCGAGTTGGCGTTGTCGGGGATCGAGATGCTGAGCGCATCCTCGACCGCGCGCACGCTCGTCAGCGCGTGGGTGCCGGTGCAGACGCCGCAGATGCGCTCGGTGAAGGCCCAGGCATCGCGCGGATCACGGCCCTTGAGGATGACCTCAAGCCCGCGCCACATGGTCCCGGTCGAGACCGCGTTGGTGATGATGTTGTCATCGTTGACGTTGACCTCGCAGCGCATGTGGCCCTCGATCCGGGTCACCGGGTCGATCACCACGCGCTGGCCGCCATTGTCGAGCGTGTAGCCATTGGGGGTCTGGATAACCATCGGTTACACCTCCTCTTTCGACGTCTGGGTCTTTTTCTGTGCGGTTTTCAGCGCCGAGACGGCGGCGTGCAGCGCGATGCCGCCGCCAACCACGCCCGCCGCCGCCATACCGATCTTGTCGGCATTGGCCTCGACCCCGAACTGGGTCAGGTCGGTGACGCGGTTGTAGAAGCTGCCCTGGTCCCAGAAGCCATCTTCCGAGCAGCCGATGCAGCCATGGCCCGACTGGATCGGGAACGAGACACCCTCGTTCCAGCGCACCGTCGAGCAGGCGTTGTAAGTGGTCGGCCCCTTGCAGCCCATCTTGTAGAGGCAATAACCCTTGCGCGCGTTCTCGTCGTCCCAGGCTTCGACGAACTGACCGGCATCGAAATGCGGCCGACGATAGCACTTGTCATGGATACGCTGAGAGTAAAACATCGCCGGCCGCCCCTGCCGATCCAGTTCCGGCAGACGGTCAAAGGTGAGCATGTAGGTGATGACGCCCGTCATCACCTCTGCGATGGGCGGACAGCCCGGCACCTTGATGATCGGTTTGTCGGTGATGACCTTGTGCACCGGGGTGGCCCGGGTCGGGTTGGGCTTGGCGGCCTGCACGCAACCATAGGAGGCACACGCCCCCCACGAGATGATCGCCTTGGCGTGCTCGGCGGCGTGCTTGAGCTGATCGACGAAGGGCTTGCCGCCGACGATGCAGTACATGCCATCCTCGTTGAGCGGCGGGTTGCCCTCGACCGCGAGGATGTAGTTGCCCTTGTACTTGTCGATGGTCTCCTGCAGCGCCGCCTCGGCCTGGTGACCGGCTGCCGCCATCAGCGTGTCGTCGTAATCGAGGCTGATCATCGACAGCACGACATCCTTGGCGAGCGGGTGCGCGCTGCGGATGAAGCTCTCGGAGCAGCAGGTGCATTCGAGCCCGTGCACCCAGATCACCGGCGTGCGCGGCTTGGTCTCCATCGCATGCGCGATCTTGGGGACGAAGGCCGGGCCGAGGCCCAGCGCGGCGGCGGTCAGCGAGCAGTATTTCATGAAACTGCGCCGGGTGATTCCCTGGCTGCGCATGACCTCGTAGAAGGTTTCGATCTGGCTCAAGCTGGCGCCCTCCTCCAATTCGCGAAATCCCTGCGCCGACGCTCCCTGCCGCGCAGCATTGACCGAGCATCGCGGTATGCCGCCGTGTGCGAAAGGGCGCCGCCCGTTTCACAGGCAATGCGAAAAGGTGAACTTTGGCAATATGTTAGCAGGTTCCCAAGGGGTTCGGTGCGGTCAGCGGCTTTCCGGGCCGTGGCAAGCTCCGGTCAGCGGCTTTCCATCGCCGCGAGCGCCACCAGCGCCTGCCCCAGCGCAAGACTGCCATCATTGGCCGGGGTGGTGCGGTGGATCAGCACCGGCACATCGCCCAGCGCCTTCACCGTGAGATCGAGCAGCAGCGCGTTCTGGAAACAGCCCCCCGAAAGCGCCACCGCCTGCGCCCGCCCACCCGCGACCAGCGCCCGCGCCTGCGCCGCGAAGGCCGCTGCCAGACCGGCATGGAAGCGCCACGCCCGCTGCGCCACAGGCACGCCGTCGCGCCCGTCCTGCATGAAATGCGCGATCATCGGTGCGGTCTCGAAGACCCCGCTCTCGAAGGGCAGCGCGTAGCCCTCTCCCGCCCCCTCGGCCAACGCCTCGAGCCGCATCGCCGCCTCGCCCTCGAAGCTCTGCGCCTCGGCGCAAATCCCGAGACAGGCCGCCACCGCATCGAAGAGCCGCCCGGCGCTGGAGGAAAGCGGCGCGTTCAGGCCCCGCTCCGCCGCCATCCGCAGTGCCGCCAGCGGCTGCCCATCAAACAGCGCCTCCGCCGCCTCCCCGAGCCCCGCCTGATCCAGCCGCACCAGCGCGTTGCGCCACGGCTCCCGCGCCGCCCGGTCGCCGCCCACCAGCGGCGCAGGACGCAGCCAACCCACACGCTCGAAACCCCGGTAATCGCCCAGCAGCAGCTCGCCGCCCCAGATCGTCCCGTCCGCGCCGAGCCCCGTGCCATCGAGCACGATCCCCGCCACAGCCCCGCCCTCCAGGGGCCAGAGATTTTCCCCCAGACAGGCCGCAAGATGGGCGTGGTGGTGCTGCACCTCCACCACCGGCAGGCCCAGCCCCTGCGCGTGTTGGCTGGCCCGGTAGCCCGGATGCAGATCGCAGGCGACCGCCTCGGGGCGATGATCGAACAGCGCCGCATAGTCGCGATCCGCCTGCAGGAAGGCCTCCCAGGTCAGCGCCTCGTCGAGCTCGCCCAGGTGATGGCCAAGCAGCGCCTGCCCGGTCTTCACCAGGCAGATCGCCGCCTTCATCTGCCCGCCATAGGCCACCACCTGCCGCTCCGGGAAACCCTCGGGCAGCGGCAGCGTCCCCGGCACCCGCCCGCGCGCCCGGCGCAGCACCATCACCCCCTGCGGCGTGATGCGCTCGACGCTGTCATCGAGCCGCCGGGCGATGTCGCGGTCATGCATCAGGAAGGCGTCGGCGATGCCCCCAAGCGTCTCCCGCGCCTCACCGTTGCCGATCGCCTGCGGCTCACCCGAGAGGTTGCCGCTGGTCATAACCAAAGGCCGCCCCACGGCGGCGCAGAGCAAATGATGCAACGGCGTGTAGGGCAGCATCCAGCCAAGCGCGCCCTGCCCGGGCGCCAGCGCCTCGGGCAGCGCCCCATCCCGCTTCGCCAGCAACACGATCGGCGCCGCCGGCTCGCGCAACAGCGCGCGCTCCGCCGCCCCCGGCGCCGCATACCCTTCCAGCACCTCAAGAGACGCCATCAACGCCAGCGGCTTCGCCGGCCGCCGCTTGCGCGCCCGCAACGCCGCCACCGCCGCCGCGTCGGTCGCATCGCAACACAGGTGAAACCCGCCCAGCCCTTTCACCGCGAGGATCTCGCCGCGCCCCAGCGCCTCCGCCGCCAGCGCCACGGCGTCCCCCACGACCTCCTCCCCATCCCGCTCGACCCACACACGCGGCCCGCACTCCGGGCAGGCCACCGGCTGCGCGTGGAAGCGCCGGTCGCCCGGATCCTCGTATTCCGCCCGGCAAGGCTCGCAGAGCGCAAACCCCGCCATGGTGGTCTGCGCCCGGTCATAAGGCAGCCCGGTCAGGATGGTGAAGCGCGGCCCGCAATTGGTGCAATTGGTGAAGGCATAGCCGCGCCGCCGCCCCGGCCCAAAGATCTCCGCCACGCAATCGCCACAGCTCGCCGCATCCGGCGTCACCCGCGTCTCCGCCCCCGGCCCGCCCGAGGCCACGATGGCAAAGCCCTCGCCCACCGCGACCTCCGCCGCGACACTCTCCACCGCATCGACCCTTGCCAGCGGCGGCGCCTCCGCCCGCAACGCCGCCTCGAACCCGTCGAGATCGCCCCCGGCGCAGAGGATCAGCACCCCACGGGCATCGTTCGACACCTCGCCCGACACCCCGAAGCGCCGCGCCAGCGCCCAGACGAAGGGCCGAAACCCCACCCCCTGCACCTGCCCGCGCACCCTGATGCGCCGCCCTCTCAGCACGCCCGCATCTTCTTCTGGCCAGAAATATCCCGGGGGAGTCCGCGCCCCGCGCGGACGGGGGCAGCGCCCCCCTCTGCCCTCACCATCAATGCACCGTGCAAACCATGCATGGATCGAAACTCCGCACCACGTGCTGCACCATCACCGGCGTGGTCTCTCCCTCACCCACCGGCGCGCCGACCAGCGCCGCCTCCACCGGCCCCGCTACGCCACCAGCGTCGCGCGGCGAGAAGTTCCACGTCGTCGGCGCCACGATCTGGTAGCGCGCGATCCGTCCCTTCTCGACCGCGATCCAGTGCCCCAGCGTGCCGCGCGCCGCCTCGACGAGCCCCACGCCAACGCCCTCGCGCAACGCCGGCGCGGGATCCATGAACACCGCCCCCGGATCCAGTGCCGCCGCCCAGTCCTCGAGCCAGAGCACGGTGCGGGCGATCTCCAGCAGACGGCCCGCGATGCGCGCCCGCACCGCGCCTTCATCGGCCAGGGAGAGCGCCAGCGGATGGCCGTCGACCACCTGCCGCGCCAGCGCGCCGACCTCGACCGTGCGCCCTCCCAGCCGCGGCGCCTTGCACCAGCTGTAGCCCGGCTCGGCCATGTCCTCGTCGGGCAGAGTCGCGCCTTGAGCGGGGTGCGCCGCATCGCCCAGCATCCAGGCGTGGCTCACATCCTCGACGATCTCGCCCGGATCGAACTCCGAGACCGCGCCGCCCTCCCAGACGCCGGAGCGGGTCACCCGTCCCTCGGCCAGCGGATAGGCGCCGCAGGAGAGATAGCGCTTCGGCCCGACGCCGATCGTCTCGAGGCCGAGATCCGCCGCGATCTCCGAGAACAGCGCCACGTCGCCGCCGGTCCAGCCCTCGTAGCCCGCAACAGACTCCAGCGCCGCAAAATCCTCCAGAGACCCGCCGAAAAGCTCGCGCTCGAGCACGCGCCTCGCGGCGCGCAGGGTGGTCTGGATGCGGATGCGGTCGCGCGCATCGGGGGCGCGGGTCACCCCGCCGGGCTGGATCGCCAGCGTGTGCGGCCACTTGCCGCCCAGAAGCCCCACGATGTGGAAGAGCTGCGCCCGCGCCTCGATCAGCGGCCGCACCGCCGAGCCCTGCTGCGCGGTGTAGCGCGCGACCGCGCGGTCGTGCCACGCGCGCCCGGCATACACGTTCCGTGCAAAATCCGGCATGAAGAACAGCGCGAAGTGGCTGATGTGATCGCAGAGGTTCTCGACCCCGTGCAGGATCGCCGCCGCCAGCCGCCCCTGCGGCGGCATCGTCACCGCGCCGGCATCGGCCAGCGCCAGTGCCGCCGCCGCCGACTGGCTGATCGAGCAGATGCCGCAGATCCGCGGCGTCAGCGTCAGCGCGTCGCTCGGGGCCTTGCCCTGCAGCATCATCTCGAAGCCGCGGAACAGCGGCGAGTTGGCCCGCGCCTCGACCACCCGGCCCTCCCGCACCTCGAGGGCAATCTCGAGATCGCCCTCCACGCGGTTGAAGGGCCCGACCAGAAGCTGCCTGTCGCTCATTTCCGGGCCTTCACGCTGGGCGCCTGCACCAGGCGGTCGGAATGGGCGTTGCGCTCGATGCGCTGCGGCGTCGCGGCCTTCGACAGCGAGGCCAGCGCCATGAACCACGCCTTCGGCATGTCGGAGGGCAATCCCACCGGGATGCCCGCGATGGTCGGCGTCTCGGTGAACGGGTGGCCCGGCTCCTCGAATTCCGGCGCGGTGCAGGCGATGCAGGGGTAATTCCCCCGCGTGCACGAGCCCTCGCCGTTCCACGGCCGGATGTTGCAATCGCCCACCGCCTGCGTGCCGACGCAGCCCAGATGCTCCATCATGCAGCCCATCTCGCAGAGCGTCCGGGCGCTGGCCTTGTACTCGTAGAACTCGTTCTTGGTGCAGCCGTGATGCACGAGATGATCGGCGTAGAAGCGCGGCCGGGCCAGCGCGTCGAGATCGCCCGCGCCCAGCGCCCCGCCCGCCAGCATCAGAAGCGTCTCGGTGACCCAGGCCGGGTGCGTCGGGCAGCCCGCCACGTTGATCACCGGCAGGCCGGAGCGGCTGGTGAAGCCCTCGTCGAGCGCCGCGCCCTTCTGGCGGCCGTCATATTGCAGACCCACCGCGCCCGCCGGGTTGCCGCCCGCCGCCGTGATGCCGCCAAACGCCGCGCAGGTGCCGACGGCGACCACGTGCTCGGCCATCGGCGCCAGCGCCCGCACCCAGTCGAGCATCGAGCGCCCGGTGCCGGCCAGCATGTGGAACTTGCCCGTCCCGCGCGGACCGGTCACCACCGAGCCCTCGAAACACAGCACGTCGAGCGCGATCTCGCCCTGCTCCACCGCGCCCAGCAGCGCCTGCACCTCGCAGCCGGTCTCGACCGAGAGCGACGGGTGCCAGAGAAACTCGATGCCGGCATCGCCCAACGTGTCGAGCACGTTGGGGTTCTCGGCGCAGAGCAGCGACATGGTGCAGCCGCCGCAGCCGGCCGATTGCAGCCACAGGATATTCATTCAGGCCTCTCCCGGTGTGTCCGCCAGCGGCAGTTCGAGCACGAAGACCGCCCCCGGCCCGGGCAGCAGCGACAGCTGCCCGCCATGTTCATCGGCGATCTTGGCGCTGATGGAAAGCCCCAGCCCGGTGCCCTTGCCCACCGGCTTGGTGGTGAAGAACGGGTCGAACACCGCCGCGCGCTGCTCGTCGGGGATGCCGGGGCCATTGTCCGAGACGGTCATCCGCGCCCGCCCGCCCTGCGCCGCGAGATCAATGCGGACCTCGGGTGCCTCGACCCCGTCGACCGCGTCGAGCGCATTCTGCACGAGGTTCATCACGATCTGCTGGATATGGCCCGGCACGCCGATCACCCGCAGGCTGTCGTCGCCGGTAAAGGCCACCGAGACCCCCGACTTGGCGCCGCGCTCGACCCAGCGGGCACCCACGCGCGCGGTCTCGACCAGATCGAACGGCACCTTCTCGCCGCTGCCCTCGGAAGACAGCCGGCGCAGGTCGGCCACGATGTCGCGCACCCGCTCGGCGCCTTCGCGGGCGCCGTGGATCGCGGTCGAGAGATTGCCCAGCGCGCGCTCGAGCTTGAGGTCGCTGCGCAGCCGCACCAGCTCCTCGCGCGGCGCGCCCGACTGGACCTGCTCGAAATAGGTCTCGAACTGTCCGACGTATTTCTCCAGCGCGTGCACGCTGGCATAGACGAAGCTGATCGGGTTGTTGAGCTCGTGCGCCACCCCCGCCAGCAGCCGGCCCAGCGAGGCGAGCTTCTCGTTGCGCACGATCTGGCCCTGCGCCTGCTTCAGCTGCTCGTGGCTGAGCTCAAGCTCGGCATAGGCCCGGCGTAGCTCGCCCAGTGGGCGCCCGCTGAGCACCGCGCCGCCGAAGCGGTCGCGGGCGTCGAGCCGGGGCGAGAGTACGATGTGAAACGGCTGCGCGCCGGTTTCGGTGGGGATGCTGGCCTCGAAATCCGCCACCGCGTGGTTCATCCGCAGCTGGTTCAGCGCCGCGCCGATCTGCGCCGCCCCCTCGGCGTCGAAGATCTCGGCCACCGGGCGGCCGATCACCGCTGCCGCCCCGCCGCTGACCAGCGCGAAGAGCGACTCGCTGGCCTCGGCCACGCTGCCGTCGCGGTCGATCACGATGAGCACGTCGCTCACCGAATGCAGCACGCCCTCGATGAGATGCTTGGCGGCGGTCAGCTCGGCATTCTGGTGCTCGAGCTGCTCCTGATGCGCCACCAGCTCGGTATAGGTCTGGTCGACGGCACGCAGCACCGACTGCCATGCCTCGTCGGTCATGGCGTTGGGATCGTCTTGGGTCAGGGCGCCGTGCTCTTCCATGGGCCGATACTATGCGCGCCGCGCAGGGCGTGGCAATCGGCCCGCGAACGCCCCCGCCCCGCCGTGACCGCTAACAGCGGCTGCGCAGAATTTATCCATTTCCGCCAAGTGCTTCCCCTGCATGCGGCCATTCCGCCACCCGTCCTTGACAGTCCGCGGGTGCCGGGCAAACTCCGCCCGACACCGCCCCGGCGGAAGAAAGAGAACGACAAGGAGCAGCCTTCCGATGGACAGCAACGGCATCCCCGAACACGTCTCGCGCGACGTCCATGTGGGCATCTTCGACCTCGACGGTCTGTTCCGGCACAAGCTGATGGATGGCACCAAGGCCGACAAGCTGGTCGAGAAGGGCTACAGCTTCTGCGACGTGCTGCACGCCTGGGACAGCGCCGAAAAGACCTGGGACGACAGCGAGACCTATATCGACCGCCCGGCGCAGATCTTTCCCGAGACCCGCCGCCACTGGCCCTTCGGCGCCAATGCCGAGGTGATGATCGCCGATTTCACCGGCGATTTCGGCAAGAAATCCCCGCGCAACCAGTTGCTCAAGCATCTGGGCAAGGCCGAGGCCATGGGCTTCGAGGTCACCGCCGCCTTCGAGTACGAGTTCTTCCTGCTCGACGAGACCGCCGACAGCCTGCGCGAGAAGGGCTATCGCGACCTGCAGCATTTCGCCAAGGCCAACCGCACCTACTCGCTGCAATCCGCCGCCGCCTATGGCGACCTGTTCGACGGGCTGCGGCAATGCATGCGCCTGATGGATATCGGCCTCGACAGCCTGCACACCGAGCTCGGGCCGGGCTGCTTCGAAGCGCCGCTCTCTGTGGCGAAGGGCATCAAGGCGGCGGATGACGCGGCACTGTTCCGCAATTTCGCGCGGGCCTATTTCGCCCGCAATGCGCTCACCACCGTGTTCATGTCGAAACTCTCGCCGGAGCTCTCGGGCCAGTCCGGGCATTTCCACATCTCGCTGCAGAAGGACGGTGCGCCCGCCTTCGCCGATCCCGACGCGCCCGATGGGCTGTCGCAGACCGCGCGGCATTTCCTTGGCGGGCTGCTCGAGCTGATGCCCGAGATGCTCGTGCTCACGGCGCAGACGGTCAACGCCTACAAGCGGCTGGTGCCCGGCGCCTGGGCGCCCACATGGGCAAGCTGGGGGGTGCAGAACCGCACCGCCGCGGTGCGCATCATCAATGACAGCCCCGAGGCCACACGCATCGAGTTCCGCGTCCCGGCCGCGGACTCCAATCCCCACGCAGTCATGGCCCTCTGCCTTGCTGCGGGCCTGCGCGGTATCGAGACCGGCGCCGAGCCGCCCGCGCCCGTCAAGGGCAGCGCCTACGAGGTGCAGCCCGCGGCCAGCGCCCGCTTCCCGCGCGATCTCGTCGAGGCCACAGACCGGCTCGAGACTAGCGAGGCGGCGCGCTCGCTCTTCGGAGACACTTTCATCGACCACTTCGTGCGCTCGCGCCGCTTCGAGGTGCAGGATTACCTGCGCCACGTCACCCCGTGGGAGATCGAGCGCTATATCGAGCTGTTCTGAGCGCCGGCTCACCTGCTGTTGATGGCCCGTGACCGGCGCGCCCCGCGCCGCGGGTTTCCTTTCGCGGCCCTGCGGCCAAGTCTCGTGGTATCCTTTCCCGAGCCCGCAGGAGCCCCGCCATGCTGTCGCGCCGCAGTTTTTCCCTCACCCTTGCCGGTAGCCTCGCCGCGCCCTCTTTGCTGCGGGCCCAGCAGGGCACCGACGAGATCCGCGACATGGCGGTCGGGCTCGACCAGCTGCACTCGATCCAGGTCCGCCGCGGCGACGAGACCCTGCTGGCCGAAGCCCCACGCGGGCCGGGGCTGGGCCGGGTCGCCAATATCAAGTCCTGCTCCAAGAGCCTGCTTGCCCTGATCCTCGGCGCGGTGATCGACGAGGGCGGCATCGAGAGCGTCGAGGCGCGGCTTGGCGACGTTGCCCCCGGCCTGATCCCCTCGGGTGCCACCCAAGGCGTCGAAGACCTCACCATGCGCGATCTGGTCACCCTGCGTGCCGGGCTCGAGCGCACCTCCGGGGCCAATTACGGCGCGTGGGTAAGCTCGCCCAACTGGGTCTCCTACGTGCTGCGCCAGCCGCGCATCGCCGAGAATGGCGGGCGGATGATCTATTCTACCGGCACCACGCATGTCTTGGGCGCCGCCATCGCGACCGCCACCGGCGAGAGCCTGCTGAGCCTGGCGCGCCGGCATCTCGGCACGAATCTGGGCATCGAGATCCCGGCCTGGACCCGCGACCCGCAGGGCTTCTACTTCGGCGGCAACGAGATGGCGCTGAAGCCGCAAGCGATGCTGCGCGTGGCGGTGGCGATGCGCGACGACGGGCGCTATGGCGGTGAACAGGCGCTGCCCGCCGGTTGGGTCGCGGCCTCGCAGGAGCCGCGCACCCGCTCGCCGTGGTCGGGGCTTGGCTACGGCTATGGCTGGTTCCTCAGCGACAGCGGCTGGATCCTCGGGCGCGGCTATGGCGGGCAGGTGATCGCGGCGCACCCGGCGCGCGACCTTGCCGTCGCCATCACCTCCGACCCGACGCGCCCGGCGCGCTCGGGCGGCTATTTCGGCGACCTGATGGGGCTGCTCGACGGGCCGATCATCGCGCTCGGCTGAGCGGTTCGCCCGAAACCCGAAAAATTTGCCGGCCAAATGAACCCAGTGGTGGGGCACCGGCACTAACCCGGTATCCAGAGCGAGATGGTCTGGGCCAGACACCACCACAGGAGATTATCAATGAAACTTCTCACCCTGATTGCCGGCGCCGCCCTGTCCGTCGCCGCAACCACTGCCATCGCAGCTCCGGCCGGCATGTCCGGCGGCGGCGTGCTCGTCGATGGCGAGGGCATGACCCTCTACATCTTCGACAAGGACGCCCCGGGCACCACCAACTGCTATGGCGGCTGCGCCGCGAGCTGGCCGCCCTTCATCGCCAAGTCGGGCGCCAGCGCCGAGGGCAACTTCAGCCTCGTGACCCGCAAGGACGGCGCCGAGCAATGGGCGTTCAAGGGCATGCAGCTCTACTACTGGGCCGGCGACCG
>NZ_JBYNAH010000320.1:0-3904 GCF_059781815.1 Salipiger sp.
GGGCACCATGTGCCGTATCCTGACCTGGTACGACAACGAATGGGGTTTCTCGAACCGCATGTCGGACACCGCGGTCGCCATGGGCAAACTGATCTGATCACGGCGCCAAGCCGCTGCAGAACCGCTCGGGGCGGGGTCGGAAACGGCCCCGCCCTTTTTCTTGCCTGTCACCTCCTGATGGCCCGCCAGCCGCTCTGTCTCTCACTCTTCCTGCATCCGCCGCGCCACCGCATAGCCCTGCCGGGCGCTGCGTGGCTGCACCCCCTGCCCGATCATGAGACCGGACGTCGCCCGGCCCGGTTCCGCCGTTTCGCCGCCGCGCGCCGCGCTCGGCCCGGGGCCCGGTTTGTGCGGGCGCGACGGGGTGGACTGCGTCAGACGGCGCGTCGGTCGCGGCCCGAAGGCTCGGATATCCATGCGATCACCTCCTGATCCTTGGTTGCATCCCTGATCCTCGTTTCATCCCTGGCTGCCTCGGTCCTTCGCTGTCTCGTTGTCCTTGGCTGTCTCGTTGCCGCTCGCTGTCCCGATGCCGTTAACCCTACGCGCGGAAGGTTAAGATCTTCCTGACGGGGCGGCAGTCGCCGCCCCGCCCGCCGTCGCCATGCAAAAACTGCAGAACGGGTTTGGAATTTCGGAAATTGTGCTGCGCCGCAGCAAAGCCTAGGTTAGCGCCAACAGCAACGAAGGGGGGAGCTACGGAGAACACCATGACCCACCTTATTGCAACGCTCAAAACCCGTCTCGATCAGCGCTCCCGCTATCGGCGCACCCTGCGCGAACTGCGCCGGATGTCGCTCGATACCGCGCTCGATCTGGACATCTACCGCGGCGATCTGCGCCGCATCGCATCCGAGGCCGTCTACGGCCAGGCCCGCGCCTGACCGCCGGCCCCACGACATCCGAAGGACCTATGACATGACCGTACTCAACAGCATCTACCGCCGTTACGCCTATCGCCGCACGCTCAGCACCCTGCGCGGCCTGCCCGAGCGCACCCGCATGGACTGCGACATCGCCGGCCACGAGGACGAGCTCGCCCGGCGCGCGGTTTACGGCCTTTAAGACTGCGCGAAGCGCGCCTTCAGCGCTTCGTAGACCGGCGGCGTGACAAAATTGCTCACGTCGCCGCCGAGCCGCGCGATCTCCTTGACCAGCTTCGACGCGATCGCCTGATGCCGGGCTTCGGCCATCAGGAACACCGTCTCGACGCTGTCATCGAGAACGCGGTTCATCCCGACCATCTGGAATTCATACTCGAAATCCGCGACCGCCCGCAGGCCGCGGACGATGATCTGTGCACCGACGTCATGGGCGCAGTCGATCAGCAGATTCTCAAACGGGTGCGCGATGATCTCGGTGCCGGTCTCGTCCGAGAGCTTACGGCATTCCGCCTCGATCATCGCGACCCGCGCCTCGAGATCGAAGAGCGGGCCCTTGTCGCGATTGATCGCGACGCCGATCACCAGCCTGTCGACCAGCGCCGCCGCGCGCCGGATGATGTCGATATGGCCCAGCGTGATTGGGTCGAACGTGCCGGGATAAAGGCCGATGCGCATGGGGCTGCCCCTGATCTGTCAGTTTGCGGCACGCAACAATATTGCGTCGCTGAATGCAACCCCTTGACCAAAGTGCCGCGGCATGCCGCGGCCCCGGTCAGTAGCCCATGATCATGCCCTGAAGCGCGTCCTTCTCCATCGCGAGCTCGGAAATCTGCGCCGCGACCACGTCGCCGATGGTGATGATCCCGACCATCACGCCCTCTTCGACCACCGGCATGTGGCGGAAGCGGCCCTCTGTCATGCGGGCGAGGATGACGTCGCTGTCGTCAGACGAGGTGCAGGTCTTGAGTTCCGTGGTCATCAGCGTATCGACCGTCGCGCTTAGGACAGCGGCCCCGTCGGCGGCGAGACGGCGCACGATGTCGCGCTCGGACAGGATCCCGAGCGGCGTCTGACCGTCCTCGGAGATCACCACGCCACCGATGCGGCGCTCGGCCAGCATCTTGGCGGCATCGGCCACCGTGGTCGCGGGGGTCACCGTGACGACGCCGTCATCCGCCTTGTCCTTGAGAATCTGTTGCACCTGCATCCGGCTCTCCTCCATGCCTTCTCTGCGCGTGCATCCAGCGTCCGGCCCCTGCGACAATCTGTCAAGTCAGACCTTCGAGGTGGGTTAGTTCTTTGCGAATCCCCTGCGCCAGCGCCTCGGCAAAGGCATTGAGCCGCCCGAGGCGGCGGTCGTCCTCGTGACGCACCAGATAGAAGCTGCGGGTGATCTCGACCTCCGTCGCCAGCACCTTGCGCAGCCCCGGCGCCGCGGGCAGCGCGAAATCATGCACGATGCCGAGGCCTGCGTGCTGGCGCAGCCAGTGGAACTGCACCGAGACGCTGTTGGAGGCCAGCCGGACGCGCTCGACGCCGAGATCGGCGAGGTAGTCGAGCTCCTTGTCGAAAATCATGTCGGGGATGTAGCCGACGATGCGGTGCTCGCGCAGATCCTCGCGGCTGCGGATCGGCGGATGTTGCGACAGATACGCCTCGGAGGCGGCGAGGTGCAGCTTGTAGTCGGCCAGCTTCTGCACCACCAGCCGCCCGGCGGTGGGAGCCGAGACGCCGATGGCGATGTCGGCCTCGCGCCGCGACAGGTTCACGATGCGCGGCAGCGCGACGATCTGGATCTCGAGATCGGGGTTCTGCGCGCCGATCTCGGCGCAGACCTGCGGCAGCAGGAAGTTGGCGCAGCCATCCGGCGCGCCGATGCGGATCTGCCCCGACATGCCCTCGCCGGCCCCGCGCACCGCCTCGGCGCCCTGCCCGAGCGCCTGTTCGGCCTCCTCGGCATGGCTGAGCAACCGCGCCCCGGCCTCGGTCAGCGCATAGCCCTGCGGGCTCTTGGCAAAGAGCGGCTGGCCCAGGGTTTCCTCGAGACGTCCGATGCGCCGGCCCACCGTGGCCGGGTCCATGCGCAGCACCCGGCCCGCCCCCGAAAGGCTGTCGCCGCGCGCAACGGCAAGGAAAATCCGCAAATCGTCCCAGTTCCCCCGCATCGTCGCACCTTCATTTTTGCAAAACCCTTTTGTCCGATTACCTCTGTTGCCTGCATTTCCGCAAGACTAAGGTGGCGCCAAATCCGAATGACAGGAGGAGCGATCATGAAAGAACTGACGCATTTCATCAACGGACAGCACGTGAAGGGGACCTCGGGCCGTTTCACCGAGGTGTTCAACCCAGCCACCGGCGAAGTCATCGCCAAGACGCCGCTGGCCACCGTCGAAGAGCTCAACGACGCGGTCGCCAAGGCCGCCGAGGCCCAGAAGGTCTGGGGCGCCACCAACCCGCAGCGCCGCGCCCGCGTGATGATGAAGTTCGGTGCGCTCATCAACGAGCACATGGACGAGCTGGCCGAGCTGGTCTCGATGGAGCACGGCAAGACCCTGCCCGACGCCCGCGGCGACGTGCAGCGCGGTCTCGAGGTGGTCGAGGTCTGCATGGGCGCCCCGCACATGCTCAAGGGCGAGTACACCGACAATGGCGGCCCCGGCATCGACCTCTACTCGATGCGCCAGCCGCTCGGCGTGGTCGCGGGCATCACCCCGTTCAACTTCCCCGCCATGATCCCGCTGTGGAAGATGGCCCCGGCCCTCGTCGCCGGCAACGCCATGATCCTCAAGCCCTCCGAGCGCGTGCCCTCGACCTCGCTGCGCCTCGCCGAGCTGATCATCGAGGCCGGCCTGCCCGAGGGCGTGCTGCAGGTGGTCAACGGTGACAAGGAGTGTGTCGACGCGATCCTCGACAACGAAGAGATCGCCGCCGTGGGCTTCGTGGGCTCGACCCCGATTGCGCAGTACATCTATGGCCGCGCCGCCTCGAACGGCAAGCGCGCCCAGTGCTTCGGCGGCGCC
>NZ_JBYNAH010000026.1:0-31420 GCF_059781815.1 Salipiger sp.
CGAGGCAGACCAGCCCCATCGCCGTCGCCACGTCCAGCACGGCGGCATCGCGGGGGGGCACCCGGCCCTCGAGCAGCTTCGAGCCGGCCTCGGTGGCGATGCCGGCGGTGTCGAAGAGATCCTTCCAGCTGATCGGCACGCCGTCGAGCGGCGAGCGGCGCTGCTTCAGCTCGGCGCGGCGGCGGGCGGCATGGGCCTCGGCCAGCGCGCGCTCGGGCGTCAGGCGGGCGTAGATCCGGTCCTTGAGCGGGTGCGCCGCGATCTTGTCGAGAAAGGCCTGGGTAAGCGCCACCGGGTCAATCTCGCCCGCGCCGATGCCCCGCCCCAGCGCCGCTGCGCTCATCGATGTCAGATCGCTCATCACCGTCCCTCACTTTTCGCCATTGCAGCATTGGTAGCGGCAGCGCAGCGCATGGACAATCCCGCGCGGGGCCGCATATTTGCGCCCATGGAACATGATTGCGACATCCTGATCGTGGGCGGCGGGCTCAATGGCCCCGCCCTGGCGCTGGCGGCGGCGAAGGCCGGGCTCAAGAGCATCGTCATCGACGCCCTGCCCGAGGCGGCGCGGGCCGACGCAGCGTTCGACGGCCGCGGCTATGCGCTGGCGCTGTCCTCGGTGCGGATGCTGGCCAATCTCGGGCTCTGGGAGCGGCTGGAGCCCAACGCCCAGCCGATGCGCGAGATCAAGGTGACCGACGGGCGCGTGGGCGATGCGCAAGTGTTTCTTGGCCTGCATTTCGACAGCGCCGAGATCGAGGAAGGCCCGATGGGCCAGATGGTCGAGGACCGCTACCTGCGCCGCGCCCTGCTCGAGGCGATGGACGGCAATGCCCTGATCGAACAGCGCGCCGGCGAGACGGTGATCGCGCAGGAGAGCGGCGCGGGCGGCGTCAGCGTGACGCTGGCCAGCGGCGAGACGCTGCGAGCGCGGCTGCTGGTCGGCGCCGACGGGCGCAAGAGCGGCACCGCCGCGCGGGCGGGCATCCGGCGCACCGGCTGGGGCTACGGCCAGACCGCGCTGGTCTGCGCCATCGCCCATGAGTTGCCGCATCACGGCATCGCGCACCAGTTCTTCATGCCACCGGGGCCGCTCGCCATCCTGCCGCTGCCGGGCAACCGCAGCTCCATCGTCTGGAGCGAGACCGACGCCCGCGCGCGCGCCATCAACGCGCTGCCCGACGACCAGTATCTCGAGGTGCTGCGACCGCGCTTCGGCGAGTTCCTCGGCGAGATCTCTCTCGCGGGCAAGCGCTTCGTCTACCCGCTGAACCTGACGCTGGCCAACAGCTTCATCGCCGAGCGGCTGGCACTCGTGGGCGATGCGGCGCATGGCATGCACCCGATCGCAGGACAAGGGCTCAACGCCGGGCTGCGCGACGTGGCGGCGCTGGCGGACGTGCTGAGCCACGCGCAACAGCGCGGCGAAGACATTGCCTCGCCGCTGGTGCTGGCGCGCTACCAGCAATGGCGGCGCTTCGACACCGCCTCGCTGGCGGCAGCGACCGACCTCTTCAACCGGCTGTTCTCCAACGACAACCCGCTTCTGCGCTTTGGCCGCGATCTGGGCATGGCGGCGATCAACGCGGTGCCGGGGCTGCGCCGCGGCTTCATCCGCGAGGCCGCCGGCATCACCGGCGACCTGCCGGAGCTGATGCGCGACTGAGCACAGCCGCGCCAAGCAGCGATGCACAGACCCTGCGCCGAGGCGAACCCTCGGCAGCCTTGCGTGGCGGGCGGCAGTCTTCCTATCTCCTTGGCCAAGGGCGGCAGAGCCCGCCAAGACGGATCAAGGAGCCGTAACCATGAAAAACATCGGATTTCTGTCCTTCGGACATTGGTCTCCGACGCAAGGCAGCGCGGTCAAGACCGCGGCCGACGTGCTGACCCAGTCGATCGAACTGGCGGTGGCCGCGGAGGAGCTCGGGCTCGACGGGGCCTATTTCCGGGTCCACCACTTCGCCCGCCAGCTCGCCTCTCCCTTCCCGCTTCTGGCCGCCGTCGGCGCGCGCACCTCGACCATCGAGATCGGCACCGGCGTCATCGACATGCGCTACGAGAACCCGTTCTACATGGCCGAGGATGCCGGCGCGGCAGACCTGATCGCCGGCGGGCGGCTGCAGCTCGGCATCTCGCGCGGCTCGCCCGAGCAGGTGATCGACGGCTGGAAGTACTTCGGCTACCGCCCCGCCGAGGGCGAGAGCCCGGCCGACATGGCGCGACGTCACACACAGGTCTTTCTCGACCTGCTCGAGGGCAAGGGCTTTGCCGAACCGAACCCGCGGCCGATGTTCCCCAACCCGCCGGGGCTGCTACGGCTCGAGCCGCACTCGGAGGGGCTGCGCCAGCGCATCTGGTGGGGCGCGGGCTCGAACGCCACGGCAGAATGGGCGGCCAAGCTCGGCATGCACCTGCAAAGCTCGACCCTCAAGGATGACGAGACCGGCGAGCCGTTTCACGTCCAGCAGGCCGACCAGCTGCGCGCCTACAAGGCGGCGTGGAAGGAGGCCGGGCATGCGCATCAGCCGCGCACCTCGGTGAGCCGGTCGATCTTTGCCATCACCAACGATACCGACCGGATGTATTTCGGCCGCGGCGGCAAGGAGACCGATCAGGTGGGCTTCATCGAGCAGCAGCGCTCGATCTTCGGGCGCGGCTATGCCGACGAGCCCGACAGGCTCATCGAGCAGCTGAAGGGCGACGAGGCGATTGCCGAGGCCGACACCCTTCTGCTCACGGTGCCGAACATGCTGGGCGTCGACTACAACGCCCACGTGATCGAGACCATCCTGACCGAGGTCGCCCCGGCGCTCGGCTGGCGCTGAGCCCGCTTCCCTTCCTCACTCCCGCGTGCCAAGAACCCCTTGGGAGATCACGGGAGGGAGGCCCCACATGACCCAGAAATGCGCCATCGTCACCGGCGCCGCGCGCGGCATCGGCCTGGCCACGGCAGACCTGTTCCGCGAGCGCGGCTGGCGGGTCGCGATGCTCGACCGCGACGCCGAAGAGCTGCGCCGCGTCTGCGCCGAGCGCCCCGAGGCTCTGGCGCTCGAGCTCGACATCTCGGACCCGCAGCAGGTGGGCGCGATGGTGCGCGAGACGTTGGGCTGGGCGGGCCGCATCGACGCGCTGGTCAACAATGCCGGCGTGGCGCTGTTCGGGCCGATCCAGGATTGCGATTACAGCATGTGGCGCGAGGTCATGGCGACCAATCTCGACGGCGTGTTCCTCTGCAGCCAGGCCTGCACCGACGCGCTCAAGGAAACCCGGGGCGCCATCGTCAACATCGCCTCGATCAGCGGGCTGCGCGCCTCGACCCTGCGGGTGGCCTACGGCACCTCGAAGGCGGCGGTGATTCAGCTCACCAAGCAATACGCCGCCGAGCTTGGCGAGTTCGGCATCCGGGTCAACTGCGTGGCGCCCGGCCCGGTGCGCACCAAGCTCGCCATGGCGGTGCACACGCAGGACATCATCGACGCCTATCACGACGCGATCCCGCTCAACCGCTATGGCTCGGAGCAGGAGCTGGCCGAGGCCATCGTCTTCCTCGCCTCGGACAACGCCTCCTACGTGACCGGGCAGGTTCTGGCGGTGGATGGCGGTTTCGATTCGACCGGCGTCGGCCTGCCGGCGCTGCGCGGCGGGAAAAGCGAGGGGGCGTAGGGACCGGCGTGACGGGGAAGAAAGCGCCACGTCAACGGCTCGCTCTTTCCTCGTCGCCTCCCCTTCCCCAGACACGCGGCTGCTCTTGAGCCCCCCGGATCAAGGGGGCAGTCGGGCGAACGACGTGCACCCGAGACACCCGCCTCGATGCCGCGCCGGGGCACCGCTCGCGTCCCGCGCAAAAGAAAGACCGGCCCGCGAGACGGACCGGCCTCCACAAACTCCAGACCCAGGCGGTTACTTGATGCGCTGACCGTTGGCGAGCACGTGGCCCTGCTCGTTGACCTCGATGGTCGAGCGCATCGTGTCGGGCTCCGATCCCGGCACGCCGAACATGCTCATCATCATCCGCGCGCCCATGGCATCCTGATCGCTCACCAGACCCATCTGGATCAGTTTGTCGATCAGCCCGTTCGCCCCGCTCACTTGCAGGTTCAGTGCCCCCTCGGGCTTCGGCATGCCGTCAAAGCTCTGCAGGTCGGTGTTGTCGAAGGTGAAATCGCCATCCCCGGTGATCCGCGCACCGGCGGCCTCGACGGTGAGGTTGTTCAGCGTCAGCGCGTTCAGCTCGCCCGGAGGCGTCGTGCCGCCAAGCGCCTCGATCTGCGCCGGATCGAGCAGGTCGACCGTAGGCGTCACCTTGCCGGCAAGATCGATCGCCACCGTCGCCGGATCGCGCGGCAGGATGCCCATCGGGTCGAAGATCGACCAGATCATGTCCGACGTGGTGAAGCCCGCCAGCGTCAGCTTCACCGCCGCATCGACCGGCTCTTCCGAAGCGCCAACCGGCATCACCAGGCCGAGCCGCATCTCGTCCATCTGGGCCGAAATCGGGAACGGCATCTCGGGCGTGGTCAGGTTGACGCTCATGCCCAGCGCCCGCAGGTCGTAGTCGAGCGCGTCCTGCGACATCCTGAGCTCGAAGCTGCCGCCCTGGCTCGAGGTCTCGCCCGAGCTGGTCTGACCGTTCTCGCTCATGGCAAACTGTGACTGCCCGGCGGTGTAGCGCATCGTCGCGTCGACCATCATGCCGGCGCGCAGCATGCCGCTCACGTCCTCGGAGGTCATCGCCTCGGGCACCTCGGTGGCGCTGTCCATGCTCACCCCCTCGAGCGTACCGGCGAGCATGCCGGCGCCGTCGCCTTCGGGATCGCTGCCGGCAAGGTTGTAGGTCACGGTTCCAAGCGACAGGGTCTGGTGAATCTGCCTCATGCCGTCCTGCAGGGTGATGCGGGTCTCGCCATCGACCGGCGTGGCGGAGACTTCGGCGCTGGCGTTGTCACGCGGGATCGTCTCGCCGTCGACCACCAGTTCGCTCAGCGCCATCGCCACCGAGGTCGCGCTGTAGGCATAGGTCATGTCCTCTGGATCGCCCGCGATCACCATCTCCATGCCGTCGAGCGTGTAGTCGAGGGTCAGGTCGGCCGTCTCTCCCTCGGTCGGCGCGACGCTGATCCGCACCGGCAGGGTGGTCGGCATCTCGAGCGCCACCGTGCCGTCGCCCTGATCGCGCAGGCGCATCTCGGAAAGCGCGACGGTCATCGTGCCCTCGTCCTCGGGGAGGACCATGTTCACGGTCATGTCCGACAGCGTCAGCGTGTCGCCCGAGCGGCTTTCCTCTGCCGTCACCGCGTAGCCGAAGCTGGCGAGATAGGCCTCGAGATCCGACCAGACCTGCTCGGGTGTCACATCCGCCCAGGCCGGCGGAGCGGCGAACAGCGCCGCGGTCGCACCGGCGGCGGCAAGATTGGAAACGCGCATGGATCAACCCTTTCGTTCGAGATCGTCTCATCAATGTAGCCTGTTTCGGGGCCGGCGTCCGTCCGGTCAAGAGGCTGGACCGGGGGTATTCCAGCCTTTACCAAGGAGAGGAATCGGAAAACACGAGGCATCCCATGGATCTGACAGGGAAAACCGCCCTGATCACCGGCGCCAGCCGCGGCATCGGAGCGGCCGCTGCGCGGGCCTTTGCCGAGGCCGGCGCCAATGTTGCGCTGGTGGCGCGCAGCCGCGACGCCATCGCCGAACTGGCCGGCGAGATCGGCCCCAAGGCCGTCGCCATCCCCTGCGAGATCTCGCGCTACTGGGAGGTCGAGCAAGCGATCGAGAACTGCCACACCGCGTTCGGATCGCTCGACATCCTGATCAACAATGCCGGCGTGATCGAGCCCATCGCGCCGCTCGCCGAAGCCGATCCCGAAAGCTGGGGGGCGCTCATCGACATCAACGTCAAGGGCGTCTTCCACGGCATGCGCGCGGCGCTGCCGGGGATGCTGGCCTCGGGTGGCGGCACCATCCTGACCATCGGCTCCGGCGCGGCGCACCGCCCGCTCGAGGGTTGGTCGGCCTATTGCACCTCCAAGGCCGGGGCGCTGATGATCACCCGCGCCACCGACGAGGAATACCGCGCCCGCGGTATCCGCGCGATCTCGCTCTCGCCCGGCACCGTGGCGACCGAGATGCAGCGCACCATCAAGGCCAGCGGCGTCAACGCGGTGAGCCAGCTCGACTGGTCCGACCATATCCCGCCGGAATGGGTGGCGAAGACCCTGCTGTGGATGTGCGGCCCCGAGGCCGATGGCTTCCTCGGTGACGAGGTTTCGCTGCGCGACGAGGAGATCCGCAGAAAGGTGGGCGTGGCATGATCTCGCTCGAGAAGGATGGCGGCTACTGGATCGCGGTGATCGACCGGCCCGACAAGGCCAACTCGCTGACCCCCGAGATGCTCGAACGGCTCTGCGAGATCGCCGAAGCCGCGCGCGAGGCGCATGTGCTGGTGCTGACAGGGGTCGGCAAGGTGTTCTCGGCCGGGGCCGATCTCGAGGCCGCCCGTGCGGGCCTCGCCACCTCGCCGCTCTGGGAGCGGCTCTCCGGCGCCATCGCACGACTGCCGGGGCTGACCATCTGCGCGCTGAACGGCACGCTCGCGGGCGGCGCCATGGGCATGGCGCTGGCCTGCGACCTGCGCATCGCGGTCCCAGGGGCGAAGTTCTTCTACCCGGTCATGAAGCTGGGCTTCCTGCCGCAGCCCTCCGACCCGGCGCGGCTGACGGCGCTGGTGGGGCCGGCGCGCGCCAAGATGATCCTGATGGCCGGGCAGAAGATTCCCGCCGAGGAGGCGCTGGCCTGGGGGCTGATCGACCGCATCGTCGAGCCCGAGGCGCTTCTGGTCGAGGCCCGCGCGCTGGCCGCCGACACCATGGGCGCCGAGCCGTCGCATTCCCGCGCCATCAAGGCGCTGATCCGCTAGGCGGGCGGGGCGCGATGTGCGGGCGCTACGCCATCACGCTGGCCCGCGAGGCCATGGCGCAGATCTTCGAGGCGGTGCCCGGCAACGACCTCCCGGAGGTGCCCAACTTCAACGTCTGCCCGACCAATGCGGTCCACACCGTGCGCAGCAGCGACGGCACGCGCAGCCTCTCGGCGATGCGCTGGGGGTTCATTCCGCACTGGTACAAGGCGCCCAATGATGGCCCGCTGCTGATCAACGCCCGCGCCGAGAGCATCGCGGAGAAGCCCGCCTTCCGCGCTGCCTGCCGCGAGCGCCGCTGCCTGATCCCGGCGAGCGGCTTTTACGAATGGACCAAGGGCGAGGATGACGCGCGTCTGCCGTGGTACATCCACCCCGCCGAGGGCGATGTGCTGGCCTTTGCCGGGGTCTGGCAGGACTGGGAGCGCGACGGCGAGATGCTGCGGACCTGCGCCATCGTCACCACCGCAGCCTCGGGCGAGATGACGCGGATCCATCACCGGGTGCCGGTGATCCTCGCGCCCTCGGACTGGGCGCTGTGGCTGGGCGAAGAAGGGCGCGGCGCGGCCACGCTGATGCAGCCCGCCCCAGAGGGCGCGCTGCGCTTTCACCGGGTCGACCGGGAAGTGAACTCGAACCGTGCCAGCGGCCCGCAGCTCATCCAGCCGATCTGACGCCGGGGCTTAGTGGTTATCGCCGTCGTGGTTGCGGTCGTGGTTGCGCTCGAGATCGAGCGGCGGCGCCGAAGCGTATTCGATCACGCCCGCAGCAAAGCTGCCCTCGGTCACGGTGTCGCCGAAGGTCTGTGTCATGCCCTCGGTCACCTCGAGCACGTAGTCTTCGCCGGGCAGCAGCACGCCGGTGTCCCAGCTCTCGTCGCTGGACGTGGCCGACATCGGCACGATCGAGCCGTTCAGGAAGCGCACGGTGTCGCCGATCTCGGGGTACACGGTGCTTGGGAAATAGCCCTGCCCCATCAGCAGAACGGAATGTTCCGCAGCCGAAAGCGGCGCGGCGAAGAGGCCCAGCGTCAGGGCCAGAAGACCGGATTTGCGCAGCATGTGTCCACTCCTTCGAACAGCACAATTCGGCCCCCACCGCTTGGCTTGCGGCAGACTTAGGGGAGGAATGGGGCGACAGTTTGGCGATTCGGGCCAAGGCGCCGGAATTGTTGCGTTTCAGCCGCGGCAGGGTGTCACCCCTCCGGCATGGCCAGCAGCGCGGTGGCGATCATGTCGGCACCGGAGGGCCCCAGCGCCAAGGGCGTGTCGTGCAGCACCGCGAGCCGGGTCAGCGCCTGCAGGTCGGCCTCTCCGCCATGCGGCACGGTGGGATCGGCGAAGAAGATCACCGCGTCGAGCTCGCCGGTGGCGATCATCGCGCCAAGCTGCTGGTCGCCCCCGCGCGAGCCGCGCTGGAGCCTTCGCAGGCTGAGCTGCGGTGCGGCCTCGGCGATCATCTGCCCGGTGCCGCCGGTACAGATCAGCCGGTGCCCCTCGAGTGCGGCGGCATGGCGCGAGACCCAGGCGCGCAGATGCGCCTTGCGGGTGTCATGCGCCGCCAGAGCGATGCGCCGCGGCGCGGTCGAACGCATCCGCGCCCGCGTGGTGAAGCCGAGGATGGCGCGGACCTGCGCGGCGAAGCCCGGCCCCTCCGCCGGGAAGGCGCCGGCCAGCGCCGCGGTGCCCACGGTGAAGCCCGCAGCGCCTGCCTCGGCGGCGGCGGTGATGCGGGTTTCGCTGTCGATGCTGCCCGCCATGATCACCGGCTTGCCGATGGCACCGCAGACCGCGCGCATCAGCTCCGGCACGTCGCCGGCGAAGCGGTAGGCCAGCAGGTCGAGCCCGTGCACATGCTCGAGATCCGCCAGCCGCTTCGCGGAGTCGACGATGGCCTCGACCGGCCCCTCGAGCACGCTCGGGTGGCCGGTGATGGTGCCGCAGAACGGGTAGTAGCGCAGCGGGTGGTCGCGGGTCACGGTGGTGACCGCCTGCGGCCGGGTGCCGCCGAGCAGGCAGTCGACATCGAGATCGACGGCGGCGCGGGCCGAGGCCAGCTCGCTCTCCTCGTCGAGGCTCACCACCTCGAGATAGGAGCGCCCGCCGGCGGCGCGGATGGCCTCGGACAGCCCCTTCAGCTCGGAGAACGGCAGGCCCACGTCCTTGAAGCCGATATGGCGCACGCCGCCCTCGAGCGCCTCGTCGATCCGCGCCCGCGCGTCGGGGATCGTGCGGTCGTTCTCGGTGAGCATCAGGATGAAGTCGAACGCCATGAATGGGCTCCGTCAGGTGGGGGAGGATTGCCCGTGACGGTAGAGCGCGCGGACCGGAGGACCAAGCGCCAATCGCCTTTCGCCTGCCCGCGTGCGGATCAGAGCGCCGCGACCACCACGATCTCGACCCGGTGGCCCGCCGCCAGCCCGGTCTCGACGCAGGCGCGCTGCGGCCAGTGCTGCGGGTCCTCGCCGATCCAGTCGCACCAGGCGCGGTCCATCTCGTCCTTGCTGGCAATGTCGGTGACGTAGATCGTGGCGTTGAGGATGCGGGTCTTGTCGGTGCCCATCTCGGCCAGGATCTCGTCGATCCGTGCCAGCGTGCTGGCGGTCTGGTCATGAACGTCGTCGGTTTCGATCTGGGTGGTCGCCACGGCCCAGCCCATGCCGTTGAAGGCGGTGCCGGAGTTGCGCCCCTTGTAGGGGCCGCGCACGCGGGTGATCTCGCTCATCTCTCGTCCTCTCTGTCTGTCTCAGCGTCCGATGGCATAGGCCTGCATCAGCCGCGGGGTCGCCGCCGCCTGCAGCAGCCCGTCGGGATGGCGCAGCGCCGCGGTCAGACGCCCGACGCTGTTGGGCGCGGCGACGACCACATCATGCCCGCGCGCTCTCAGCCCCTCGATGACCTGAGCGCCGATGGTCTCCTCGATCATCATCCGCCCCGGCTTGGCCTCGCGCGGGTAGAACGACGCCTGAAAATGCTGCGAATGGAACAGCGGCGCGTCGATGCCCTGCTGCAGGTCGAAGCCGTGATGCACGAAGCGCAGGAACCACACCAGCTGCCACTGGTCCTGCTGGTCGCCGCCGGGCGTGCCGAAGGAGAGCTGCTCGCCGTTCCGTCCGTAGGCGATGGAGGGCGTCAGCGTGGTGCGCGGCCGTGCGCCCGGCGTCAGCGAGGAGGGCAGCCCCTCGTCGAGCCAGAACATCTGCGCCCGGCTGTTGAGCGGGAAGCCCAGCCCCGGCACCACCGGGCTCGATTGCAGCCAGCCGCCCGAGGGCGTGGCCGAGACCATGTTGCCCCAGCGGTCGATGATATCGAGATGCACCGTGTCGCCCTTGCGGTCGGTCAGGTGCGCCATGGTGGGCTCGCCGGTGGCCGGGTCTTCCAGCACCTCGATGCGTCGCGCGGCGCGGGCGATGGCGGCGTCGGCCAGCGCCTCGTGGCCCGGGATGCGGCCCGGGCGCTGATCGTGCGAGGCGCGCTCGGTGATCAGCTTGGCGCGCTCGCGGCCATAGGCGTCCGAGAGCAGGGTCTCGAGCGGGATGTCGAAGTGATCGGGATCGCCGTAATAGGCCTCGCGGTCGGCCCAGGCGAGCTTGATCGCCTCGATGACGGTGTGGGCAAACTCCTCGCCCAGCGGGTCCATCGCGGAAAGGTCGAAGTTCTTCAGGATCTGCAACGCCTGCAGCAGCACCGGCCCCTGCCCCCACGGGCCGGTCTTGCAGATCGTCCAGCCGTGGTAGTCGATGCTGGCCGGGGCATCGTAAGAGGCCTCCCAACCGGCGAGATCCTCGCGGGTGAGCAAGGCGCCGTGGCGCTCGCCGCTCACGTCCATTACCTTGGCATCCTTCAGATACTCGGCAATGGCATCGGCCACGAAGCCGTCGCGCCATTCGGCGCGGGCCGCATTGATCCGGGCCTCGCGCGTCTCGCCCTTGGCGGCCTCGACCAGCCGCGTGTAGGTGGCGGCGAGGTCGGGGTTGCGGAACAGCGCCAGCGCCTCGGGTGCGCGCCCCTCCGGACACCAGACCGCGTGCGAGCTTGGCCATTGCGCCGCGAAGAAGCGCTCGAGCCCGGCGATGGCAGCGGCGACCGAGGCCAGCATCGGGTGGCCGTCGGAGAGGTAGCCGATGGCCGGCTCCAGCACCTCGGCAAGCTCCATGCTGCCGTGATCGCGCAGCAAGAGCAGCCAGCCGTCGAAGGCGCCGGGCACCACGGTGGCCAGCAGCCCCGAGCCGGGGATCAGCCCCTCGATGCCCTGCGCCTTCATCGCCGCGATGCTGGCGGCGGCCGGGGCCACACCTTGCGCGCAGAGCACGCCGGGCGCGTTGCTCTCGACCGAATGGAACAGCACCGGCAAGTCGCCCGCCGGGCCGTTGAGATGCGGCTCGACCACCTGCAGGACAAAGCCCGTGGCCACCGCCGCGTCAAACGCGTTGCCGCCCTTCTCGAGGATCGCCATGCCGACCGCCGAGGCGATCCAGTGTGTCGAGGTCACCATGCCGAAGGTGCCGCGGATCTCGGGGCGTGTCGTGAAGCCTGCCATCTCTGCCCTCCCTCAGGCCGTCAGAAGCTCGCGCGGGCAGTCGGCGAAGCAGCGCGCCCCGCCTTCCGTCACCGCGAAGGTCTCGCTCACCACGAGGCCATACTTGTCGCGCCAGAGCGCCGGGATGCAATGGAAGGTCATGTTCTCCTCCATCACCGTGGTGTCGCCGGCGCGCAGCGAGCAGGTCAGCTCGCCCCATGTCGGCGGGAAGCCGATGCCCACCGGGTAGCCGATGCGGCTGTCCTTCTCGATGCCGTGGCGACGGATCACCGCCTCCCAGGCGTGGGCCATCTCCTGGCACTCGACGCCGGGCTTCACCACGTCGAGCGCCGCCTCGAGCCCCTCGCGGATCACCTTGGTGGTCTCGACCAGCTCGGCGGGCGGATCGCCCACGTAGACACAGCGCGACAGCGGCGAATGATAGCGGTGCCGGATGCCGCCCATCTCGATATAGAAGATCTCGCCCTCCTCGAGCGGCGCGTCGGTCCAGCTCAGATGCGGGGCCGAGGCGATCTCGCCGACCATGGCGTTGGGCGGCTTGCAGGGGAAGGTGCCGCCGAACTCGGGCGTGCCGGAGGTGGTGACGCGGTAGAGCTCGGCCATCACGTCGCATTGCCGCACGCCGGGCTTGCAGAGCTGGCGGGCGCTGTCCATCGCGAGCGTGGCGATCTGGCCGGCCTGCGACATGTAGTCGAGCTCGCGCGGGGATTTCACCATGCGCACGCGGTTGACCAGCAGGAAACCATCGTCGAACTCGCCCTGCCCGAGGCCCTGCACCAGGATGCGGTTCCACTTGGCGGTGTAGTAGTAATCGTCCTGCTCGGCGGCGATGCGGCCCTTGTCCCAGCCCTTCTCCTTCAAGAGCTCGACGAGGTAGTCCATCGGATGCAGCTCGTCGCTGCCGACATACTTGTCCGGGTAGGGGATGACGTTCTCTTCGCTGAGATAGGCGGTGAACTTGGCGCCCACCGCGTCCATCTTGCGGCCGAACCAGAAGGGGTCTTCTGCATCGACCGAGACCACCACCATCTGCGGCGTGTAGAACGACCAGCCGTCATAGCCCGTCAGGTAGAACTGGTTCGCCGGGTTCGAGACCAGCAGCACGTCGATGCCCCGGATCCGCATGGCGGCCTGCGTGCGGGCCACGCGCGCGCGGTATTCGTCATGGTCGAAAAGCAGTTTCATGGGCGCCTCCGGCTGTCGGGTTGCCGGGCCAGACAACCGCGCGAGGGGCGGAATGTCGACCGGTTTTTCGTTTTGGTACACATGATCATTGCCGCGTCGCCAGCGGTGGCGCGCAACTCAGCGCAGCTCGATCGAGACCCGCCCGGCCTGCCCGGTGGCGTCGATCACCGAGAGCGTGGTGAAGCCCGGCCCCGCGAGCGGCGCGAGGATCTCCGGGCCGCGCAGGCGTGTGCCCAGCACCTCGCCATCGGCCAGCAGCGTGAAGGGCGGGACGCCGCCGCGCAGCTTCACTGGCACGCCGCGCGCCTCCGCCACCAGCCGCGCCCCCTCGGGCGGGAAGGTCACCTGCAGGGACGGCGCCAGTGCCGCGCTGCCGCCGAAGCGGCGCAAGGGCGCGGGCAGCTTGGCGTTGCTCACCAGAAGCGTGTCGGGCGGCGGCGCGGGCAGCGGCACCGGCTCAGCCCGGGCGCGGCCCAACGCCTCGAAAAGCAGCGGCGCGGCAAGCTCGCCGCCGAAGGCGCCGGGCACCGGCGTGCCGTCGGGCCGCCCGATCCAGACACCGGCCACGTAGCGCCCGTCATAGCCCAGCGCCCAGGCGTCGCGGTGGCCGTAGGAGGTGCCGGTCTTGTAGGCCACCCGCCCCGGCGGGCCGGCCTGCGGCGGCGGCGCCAGCCCCGCCAGCACGTGCCCCACCTGCCACGCCGCGCGCGGGCTCATCAGTCGCCGCGTTCCGCGCTCCTCCTCGCCCATCCTCCAGCGCAACGCCCGTGCCTCGCCGCCCTCGGCAAGCGCCGCGTAGAGCGTGACCATATCCCAGAGCGACAGCCCCACCCCGCCTAGGCTCAGCGCCAGCCCCGGCTGCCCGCCGGGCAGCTGAGGCGCGAGCCCCGCGGTCTCGAGCGCCGCCATGACATGCGCCGGCCCCATGGCATCGGTCAGCCGCACCACGGGGATGTTGAGCGACAGCTGCAGCGCGCGTGCCACCCGCAGCTCGCCGCGGAACTGGCCGTCGAAATTCTGCGGCGCGTAGCTGCCGAACTGCACCGGCGTGTCGGAGATCAGCGTCTCGGGATGCGCCAGCCCGCGGTCAAAGGCCAGCCCGTAGACCAGGGGTTTCAGCGTCGAGCCCGGCGAACGCAGGGCCCGCGTCATGTCGACGAAGCCTTGCCCGCGCGTGGCGGCGTAAGAGGGCGAGCCGACGCTCGCCAGCACCTCGCCGCTCTGGTGGTCGGCGACGATCAGCGCCAGCGACAGGCGGGGATCGCGGCCCTGCATGTAGGTCGTGGCGAGCCGCTCGAGGCTTTGCTGCAGGTCACGATCGAGGGTCAGGATCTGTCGCCCGGCGCCCTCGGCGATGGCGCGGTCGGCGAGATGCGGGGCGATCTGTGGAAAGGCATGGCGGCGATCCGGCGCGGGCTCGCGCAATGCCGCGCGGGCGGTCTCGCCGTCGATCACCCCGGCCCGTTCGATGCGCGCTAGCACCCGGTCCCGGGCGGCGCGGGCGGCTTCGGGGTGGCGATCCGGGCGGCGTGCCTCGGGGGCCTGCGGCAGCGCCACCAGCAGCGCCGCCTCTGCCGGCGTCAGGCGCGCCGGCTCCTTGCCGAACCACGCCAAAGTGGCGGCGCGGAGCCCCTCGAGATTGCCGCCATAGGGCGCGAGCCGCAGGTAGAGCTGCAGGATTTCATGCTTCTCCAGCCGCCGCTCCAGCGCCAGCGCCAGCCGCAGCTGCCGCAGCTTGCCCGCCCACGCGCCGGTGCCGCCATCCTCAAGCAGCCGCGCCACCTGCATGGTCAGCGTCGAGGCACCCGAGACGATCCGTCCCGCCTTCACCCCCTGCCAAACGGCACGTAACGAAGCCAGCGGATCGACGCCAGAGTGATCGTGAAACCGCTTGTCCTCGTAGGCGATCAGCATCTCGAAGAACAGCGGATCGACCCGGTCGGGCGTAAGCGCCATGCGCCAGAGCCCGTCCTCCACCGTGTAGGCCCGCAGGAGCCGCCCCTCGCGGTCGCGCACCTCGGGCGCCGTGGCATGGACCAGCACCGGCATCCGGGTCCCGGCGATCCAGTCGTCGGCGGCATCGCGCCCCAGCGCCGCCGCCCAGAGCAGGACGGCAAGGGCGAGGAGCCTAGGCATCGGCCTCCCAGAGCCCCGGATAGGTCGCAATGAGGCCTGTCGGGTCGACCACGAGCTGGGTGCTGAAATCGGTCTGCTCGGCGCGATAGGACACCAGATTGCCGCGCTCGCGGGTGTAGCTCTGATCGAGCGGCGAGACCTGCGGCCCCGGCAGCCGCAGCCAGGCGGCGCGGGTGGTCAGGCGGCCCACATCGGGCAGGCGGCGCAGCGGCATCAGGTTGGTGGCCGGCGTAAAGGCGAAATCCACATCCTCGCAGCCCTCGAGCTGCGGCTGGTCCTCCCCGTTGAGGCGCCATCTGCCGTCCTCCCGGGTCAGCTTCAGCGCCACCTCCGCGCCGCCATGGGTGCCCGTGACATCCGCCGAGCAGGTCTGCCAGTCGCCATCGATCCGGACCACGTAATCGAGCGCCGCCCAGCCGGCGCCATCGCGAAAGCGCGCGTGGCCCACCAGCATGTAGCCGCCATTGTGATGCGCCAGCCGGCACTTGTCTTCGCCATCACGGTCGAGCGCGCGCCAGCGGGTGGTTGCTATGGTCTCGGTCATCGGATCTCCAGTCTGCCGGACGCGGTGGTCGCCCGGTATTCGGGGCGGTACATGTCCTCGACCAGGGCCGCCGGGTGGTGGAACGTGCCGGGCGAGACCGCCCGCACGACATAGGCCAGCCGGATCGGCGCGCTGCCCGACTGGTTGACCGCCGCGAGGAAGCGGTCGGCGCGGAACTCGGCATGTTCGGTCTCGGAGGGCTCGAGCCAGTCGAGGCCGCGGATGTCGCCGGCGCGCAGCAGGTTCGGGTTGTCGATCTCGAGCCCCGCCGGCAGCGCATCATTGACCATCAGCCGCGCACCGCCCTCCTCGGCCGGGCGCACGGTGAGCACCGCGACCATGCGGTCGCCCTGTTCCACGGGCCCGGTGACCGGCGCGCCGTCGAGGGTGAAATACTCGCGACTGATCGCGTAGCCGTAGCCCTGTGCGTCCGTCGCGCCCTCGGGCACGCCGAGCGCGGTGACGGTGATCGGGGTCGGGCCGCTGCCGGTGTTGGTGATCTCGGTCGGATCAAGCGCGTCGCCTCGGATGCGCCGCAGGAACGGGCCCGCGACCGGCATCCCGTCCACCGCGATGCCGGAGGCGCCCGGGTCCGCCACCAGCGCATGCGCGGCCATCAGCGACCAGGCCTGCTCCTGCGTCGAGAGCGGACGCTCGGCCCCGGCGATGCGGGTGATCAGCGCGTGGCGATCGACAGCCCCAGAACCTGCATCGGCGGCCAGCGTCAGCACTGCCGCAGCATCGCGCAGCGGCGAGCCGTAATCGGCGCGCCAGACCTGCCCCTCCTCGGCCTGCCGCGAGAGCCGCGCGGCGGCCTTGGCAAACATCCGGTCGGCGCGGGCCTGCTCGCCATAGCTTGCCAGCGCGGCACCAAGCTGGGCCTGCGCCAAAGGCATGGCGAAGGCATCGGCGCGCTGGTCGGCGTAGTAGCGCAGCTCTCCGATCGCCGCCCGGCCCTCGCGCGCCAGCACCATCAGCGCATAGGCGATGTCTTCGCCGCCATCGTCGAAATCCGGCGCGTAGGCGACGCGGTTGGCGAGGTTGTCGAGCGCCACGCCAAACGCCGTCTCGGGCACCGCCTGCCCGGCGGCGCGGGCGCGGCTGAGGAAATCCGTCACATAGGCATCGAGCCAGAACTCCCCCGACCCGGCGCGCCAGAGCCCGAAGGCGCCGTTGGCATCCTGCCGGGTCAGCACCCGGGTGATGCCCTGCGCGATGCGCGTGTCGACCTTCGCCTTGTTGCCCAGCCCCAGCGGCTCGGTCATCTCAGAGAGGTAGAGCAGCGGCAGGGTCTGCGAGGTCACCTGCTCAGTGCAGCCATAGGGATAGCGGTCGAGCGAGGCGAGTAGCCCCGGCACGTCGAACCGCGCCAGCGGGCCGGCGGAGACCATGATTTCGGCCCCCTCGCGCCGCAGCCCCGCGAGCACCGCGCCGTCGAGGGTGAAACTCTGGCCGGGGTCGAGGGTGAAGCGGCGCGTGGTGCCGACCTGCGGGTCGTTGGCGCGCACGCCCAGCGTCAGCGTCTTGGTGAGGCGCGCGCCGTCAGGGGTGGTGAGCGCGAGCGTGATCTCGTGATCGCCCGCCAGATCGGCGCGCAGCGGCAGGCTGACGCGCTGCGTCTCGCCCTCGCCCAGCGTGACCTCGGCGGGTGCATTGCCCAGTGAGACGCCCCCCGCGCGGATCTCGAGCGGCATGGCGCCGGTGGGCCCGGTCGCGTGGGTCAGCTCGAGCAGCAGCCGGGTCTCGTCGCCCGGCGCGAGGAAGCGCGGCAGCGAGGCGCTGATCACCACCGGGTCGCGCACCAGCACATCCGCCTCCGCCTGCCCCACGGCGCTCTCGGTCCAGGCCACCGCCATCAGCCGCACGGTACCGTTGAAATCCGGCATGTCGAAGCTGACGTCGGCATGGCCATCGGGGCCAACGGTCACGGGGCCGGAGAAGAACGCCACCAGCGCTTCGGTCGGCGGCGGCGATTGCAGGCGCAGCGAGGCGTCGGCGTCGCCGCCCGAGCGGATCGTGCCCATGGCGCCGCTCATGCCGTCGATCAGCCGGCCATAGAGATCGCGGATCTCGACCCCGAGCCGCCTTTGCCCAAAGTAATGCGCCGAGGGGTCGGGGCTGTCGAAGCCGGTGAGGTTGAGAATGCCCAGATCCACCGCCGCGACGGTCACAAAAGCCGTCTCGCCCTCGGCCACGCCCTCAAGCTGCACGGCGGCGCTCAGCGGGCCTCGCGGGGCGCTCTGCTCGGGCGCGTCGAAGCTGACGGCAAGCTGGCGCGCGCCCGGGGCGATGGCGGCATGGGCGAGGCCGAGGCTGCGCGCCGGGTTCTGCCCGGCGGCAACATCCATCGGGCGCAGCAGCTGCGCGGTGACATAGGCGCCGGCGCCCCAGTCTTCGGTCACCGGCAGCTCGATCACACTCTCGCCCTCGGGCAGCGCCACCGCCTGCATCGAGATCACCCGGTCCGCCAGCACCGTGACCAGCGCCTCGCCGGCGTGGCGCGGCACGACGCGCAACCGCGCGGTGTCGCCCGGCGCATAGCTCTCGCGGTCAAGCGACAGCTCGAGCACGTCCGGCGTGGCGACCGCGCCCGCCGGCGCGTACCAGCCTGCATCGAACCCCACCGACGAGGCGACATAGTCGCCGCCCGTCCGTTCGACCACCAGCTCATAAGCGCCCCAGTCGAGACCCGCGCTGACCCGCAGCGGCTCGGCCCCCAGCGTCGCGGAGCCGCTGGCGATGGTGCTGCGCGTGGTCACCGGCTCCCAGTTCCAGTTGCCGTAGAGCTGGTACCACTGGTAGCGCGTCTCGACCCGGTTCACCCGCCACTCGACCTGCATCGGCACCGGTGCGAGATCCGGCCCCACCGCCTGCAACAGGAAGCTGGCCTCGCTGCCCTCGGGCAGGGTGCCGTCGAATTCCGGGCGGATCCCGATCATCGGACCCGACGGCGCCACAGGGCGGCTCAGCGAGCGCTCCACCGGGCGACCCGAGCCCTCGGAGACGCGAAGCGTCACCCGCGCCTCCTGCGGCTGGCCGGCGCGGCCCTCGGGCAGTGGCAGCGCCAGCTGGGCGAGGCCGTCGACGTCGCTGCGCAGGTCGGGCGGGAAAGACTGGGTCTGCGGGTTGGCCTCGGCGTCATGGCGGCCGAAACGGTAGCCCGGCAGCGCCTCAAGCGTGGTCTGCGGGATCAGCGTCAGCTCGCCCTCGATCGGCAGATCAGCCCCCGGAGCCCCGAAGAGATAGCGCGCCTCAAGCGACAAGAGCGGCGGCGCGCTGCGCGAGATCGGCGCCTCGGGCAGCGACAGCTCGACATCGATGCGCTCGGGCACAAAATCCTCGACGAGGAGCGTCTGCGAGGTCAGCGCCGGGGCTTCGGGGTCGGCGAAGAGCGCCAGCCGCCACGTGCCGCGCGGCACCGAAGGCGCCAGCGGCAGGGTGAAGACATGGCCGCCCGCCATGCCCTCGCTCGAGACGATGCGGGCGTGCTCCACCCCGTCGGGCCGGGTCAGCACCGCGGTCAGCGGCACGCCTTCGACCGCGCGTACCTGTGCGTCGCGCAGGAGCGCCGTGGCGTGGATGGTCTCGCCGGCGCGGTAGGCGCCCCGGTCGGTGGTCAGGAAGGCGTCGAGCGGCCCGGCGGGCGCGCGCCCCTCGACGCCGCGATCCGAGAGGTCGAAGGCGGGATCGGTGAGCGACAGGAAGGCGATGTCCTCCTCGCCGCGCGTGGCGGTGAGCAGCGCCGGGGCGGCCCCGCCAGTGCCCCGGGTGAGCCCTGCGGCGAAGCGCGCCACGCCCTCGGCATCGGTCTGCGCCGTGCCCAGCGGGCGGTTGGCGCGCGACAGCAGCGTGACCTCGAGCCCTTTGAGCGGTGCCGCGTCCGAGAGCCCGCGCGCCACCACCGTCAGCCCGTCGGTCCCGGCCAGCGTGGTCAGGCCGATATCCGAGAGCACGAACCACTGCGTGGCCCCTGCCTCGTCATAGGGGTCGGCCCCCGGCACCCGCGCGGTCAGCGCGTAGATCCCCGCAGGCAGATCGCCCACCACCTCGCCCATCGGCAGCCGCGTGGTCACCTCGGCGTTGAGCCGGGTCTCGACCTCGCCTTTGCCGCTCCAGATCTCCTCGGCCAGTTCCCCGGCAAAGCGCTCCTCGGCCCAGGTCGAGAGCGGGCGGCCGAAGTATTCGTCCTGCATGGCGCGGATCAGGTTGCGATCCGAGACCCGGCGCAGGGTCAACGCAACCTCGGACAGGTTCACCGTCTCGATCGGCAGGCCGGCATCGGCGCTCTTCGGCAGCACATAGGCGCGGCCCGGGAAGGAGAGCGAGGGCGCCCGGTCGCGCACATAGGCGGTGATCGGCACGTCACGGATCAGCGCCTCTCGCTGCGCCGAGGGCAGGCCCGCGCGGAAGGTCATCTCGTAGCGCTCGCCATGCTGCACGCCGGTGACGCAGATGCGCCTTTCGTCCGAGACCACGGCGAGCTTGGGATCGGGCAGCCGCACGAAGGGAGCGTAATCCTGCCCGGCGCGGATCAGCTCTTCGGAGAACTCGGCGCAGATCCGCGGCGCGGCGCTGTCGGCCTCGACCACGTGCTCGGTGATGCGGAAGCCGTATTGTGCGATGGCCCGGTCGAGCGCCTCTGCGATCTCGTCGCGCGGCGCCAACCGCTCGGCCAGCCGCAGCGCCGGCACCATGAGCCGGCCCCGCCCGGTGGCCTCGAGCCCCTCGGCCATCTGCATCAGAGCGGTGGCGCGCTGCGCCTCGGGCCCGGCACGCAGATAGGCATTCACCGCCGCCAGCAGCGCCCGGCGCTCGTGGGTCCGGGTCTCGCCGCCATTGTTGCGGGCGGCAACATAGGCGCGCGACAACCGCGCGTAATCGAGCCAGAGCGCTGCCTCGTCGGTCTGCGCCAGCGCCGCCCCCGTCCAGCTCAGCGCATCGCGCAGATTGCCCTGCGCCTCGGCGCTGCGGGCGGCGTCGCGCAGCGCCTCGACGCTCCATTGCCCGCCGGAATGGCGCAGCGCGATGGCCCCGGCCTCTTCGCGCGCCGCGGCGAGATCACCCGCATCGAGGAACCCGAGATCGCGCGCCCGCGCCTCCGCCCGCGCCATTGCCTCGCCGCCGGCAGCGACGACCTCGGCCGAGACCGCCCCGTCATAGGGTTTGCGCTCGGTCACGCCGGTCTTGGGAAAACACGCGTTGGAACGGGTGTTGAAGGTGAAGGCGCGGCAGGCCGGATCACCGAGGCAGAGCCTCTGGCAGGCTTCGAGCGAGGTGTCGAACAGCGCCTGCAGATCGCCGCCGAAGAAATCCGTGTCGCGACTGACGATCAGGCGGCGCTCTGGGATCGGCCCCCCGTCCTCCTGAGCGAGCGACGACGTGGCGGCGCAGGCGGCCGCGGCGAGAGCGAGCATCAGCCGGCGCATGCTGCAATCTCCTCCTCAAAAAGATCGCCTCATCGTGGACCCGACGGGCCAGAATGGCAATGATTTCCGCCGTCTTCCTTAAGACGATCTTCACCAAAACCGCGCCACTCTCGCCCCGATTTGAGGAGGCGGCCCAAGCATGAGTCTCTCGGCAAGACTGGCGGAGGAACGGCGCGCGAGGCTCGCGGCAGAGCGCCTGCTCGAGCTCAAGCAGGCCGAGCTTTTCGCCGCCAATCGTAAACTCGGGAAACACGCCCGCGCCCTCAGCGACGAGATTCACGAAACCCGCGCCGAGATCACCGAGGTGCGCTCCGAGAACCGGCTGGTGAAATCGCAGCTCGGCCTCGCGCATGAAAAGATCGAGCTGGTCGAGGGCCAGCTCTGGAAGGCGCTGCAGACCATGCGCGACGGCTTTGCCATGTACAATGCCGAAGGGCTGCTCGAGCTGGCCAACCCTGCCTTCCTCGCCCCGTTCGAGGATCTCGACTCGGTCGGCCCCGGCGCCAGCTATCGCCACGTGCTCGAGATGCTGGTCGAGGAGGGCATCGTCGACCTTCAGGGCGAGCGCCGGCGCAGCTGGCTGACCCGGATGCAGGAGCGCTGGCTGCTCGATCCGATCCCGGCCGAGACCATCCGCCTCTGGACCGGCCAGTTCATCAAGATCCAGGATCGGCGCATGGCCGATGGCGGCGTGGTCTCGCTCTGCGTCAACATCACCGAGCTGATGCGCATGTGGCAGGCCATCGAAGAGCTGCCCGACGGCTTCGTGATCTACGATTCCGAGGACCGGCTGCTGATGTGCAACGAACCGTACCGCGCGCTCTACAGCGACAGCGCCCCCGCCATCGCCCCCGGCGCCAGCTTCGAGGACATCCTGCGCTACGGCCTGTCGCGGGGCCAGTATGCCGAGGCCGAGGGCCGCGAGGAAGCGTGGCTCGAGGAACGGCTGGCGGCGCATCGCGGCGCCGAGCAGGAGATGGAGCAGCAACTGGGCGACGGGCGCTGGCTGCGGATTTATGAACGCCCCCTGTCGGATGGCGGCCGGGTGGGCCTGCGCATCGACATCACCGAGGCCAAGCGCATCCAGCAGGAGCTGGTCGAGGCCAAGCGCCGCGCCGAAGAGGCGAGCCACGCGAAATCCGCCTTCCTCGCCAACATGAGCCACGAGATCCGCACGCCGATGAACGGCGTTGTCGGCATGGCCGAACTGCTGCGCGACTCGGCCCTCAGCGACGAGCAGGCGCTTTACGTCGATACCATCCGCAACTCGGGCGAGGCGTTGCTGGTGATCATCAACGACATCCTCGATTATTCCAAGATCGAGGCCGAGAAGCTGCAGCTCAAGCCCGAGCCTTTCGATCTCGAGCGCACGGTGCACGAGGTGCTGCTGCTCTTGCAGCCGACCGCGCGGGAAAAGGGGCTCGAGCTGCTGGTCGATTACGACATGTTCCTGCCCACCCGCTTCGTCGGCGATCCCGGGCGGGTGCGGCAGATCTTCACCAACCTCGTGGGCAACGCCGTCAAGTTCACCAACGAAGGCCATGTGCTGATCCGCATCACCGGGCGCTGCCTCGAGGAGGGCGCGGCGGCGGTGCATGCCACCGTCGAGGATACCGGCATCGGCATCCCGCCCGACAAGGCCGAGCACATCTTCGGCGAGTTCAACCAGGTCGAGGACGACCGCAACCGCCAGTTCGAGGGCACCGGGCTCGGGCTGGCAATCACCAAGCGCCTGACCGAGCTCATGGGCGGCGAGATCTGGGTCGAGTCCGAGCCCGGGCGCGGCTCCTGCTTCGGCTTCCGGGTAGAGCTGCCGGTCGACGAGCCGGCGCAGATCGAGACCGCAGCGCTCCCCGAAGGTTTGCGCGAGGTGCTGGTGGTCGACGATCACGTGCTGAACCGCGCGATCCTGACGCAGCAGATGGAGACGGTGGGCCTGTCGGTCAGCTTCTGCAAGACCGCCGAGGAGGCGCTCGACCGGATGGACGAGCCGCCCGACCTGATCATCGCCGAGCAGGACCTGCCCGACATGAGCGGTCTCGAGCTGGCGCAGCAGCTGTCACGGGTACAGCCCGGCCTGCCGGTGATGCTGATCTCGCCCGAACCGCAATTTCTGGCCGAGGAGGCCAAACGCATCGGCGTGCGCGCGGTGCTGCCCAAGCCCGCGCCACGCCGGGCACTGTTCGCCGCGCTCGAGACCATGTGCTCGGAACCGCCAGCGCCGGAGCCCGAGGCGACGGCGACACCAGAGCCGCTGCCAACCTTCCGCAGCCGCCGCACCGGCGCCGCGGCCGCCCCTGCCGCTGCCCCGGCCCGGCCGCTCGACGTCATCCTCGCCGAGGACAACCGCACCAACCAGATGGTGTTTCGCAAGATGGCCGAAGGGCTCGGCCTGCCGCTCGAGCTGCGCCTTGCCGGCAATGGCATCGAGGCGGTCGAAGCCTATCGCGAGCGCCGCCCGGACCTGATCTTCATGGACATCTCGATGCCGCGCATGGACGGCAAGCAGGCCACGCAGGAGATCCGCGCGCTCGAGGCGCCGGGCATGCATGTCCCAATCATCGCGGTCACCGCCCATGCCATGACCGGCGATCGCGACGGCATCCTTGAGGCCGGGCTCGACGATTACCTCACCAAGCCGCTGCGCAAGCAGGAGCTTGCCCGGCTCATCGAGACATGGGCCGGGCGTGCGGCTCAGCCGCCGTAGGGGCGCACGAAGACCGGCTGGTCGGGCTGCGACAGCTCTTCCGAGAAGGCGTAGCCACCGCTGTCGAAATCGCGCAGGCTGTCGGGGTCGGTGAGCCGGTGCTGCACGATGTAGCGTGCCATCGCGCCGCGCGCCTTCTTGGCGTAGAAGCTGACGATCTTCGGCTGGCCGCCCTTGTCTTCCATGAATTGCGGCGTGATCACCCGGAGCTTCAGCGCGTCGCGGTCGACGGCGCCGAAATATTCCTGGCTGGCGCAGTTCACCAGCACCTGAGAGCCGGTTTTCTCGGCATCGGCATTCAGCAGCGTCGAGATCCGGTCGCCCCAGTAGTCATAGAGGGTCTTGCCGCGCTCGGTCTTGAGCCGCGAGCCCATCTCGAGCCGGTATTGCTGGAAGCCGTCGCGCGGACGCAGCACGCCGTAGAGCCCCGACAGGATGCGCAGGTGATCCTGCGCCCAATCCATCTCGTCCTTGTCCAGAGACGCCGCCTCGAGTCCCTGGTAGGTGTCGCCGGCAAACCCCAGCGCCGCCGGGCGCAGATCCTCGGCCTCGGGCGTGTCCTGGAAATCGCGGAAGCGGTCGCGGTTGAGCTTGGCGAGATCGTCGGAGATCTTCATCAGCGACTTCAGGTCGTCGACGCTCAGCTCGCGCGCCACCGCCGCGAGGCGCACGGCCTCGTCCTGCAGACGCGGCTCGGTCATCGTCACGTCGCGCTCCGACCAGTCCAGCTTCTTGGCGGGGGACACCACTACCAGCATCGCGAAATCTCCTTTGCCGGGCGGCGCCCGGTCTCATCCGTCATCATCGTGATATTCGGGGAAACGAATACCGGGACCGATCTAGTCCGCCCGGGCCAGAACGTCCAGAAAGGCCGGGCCGAAACGCTCGAAGCGCCGGTCGCCCAGCAGCCGCTCCATCGCCGCGTCGCTGTCGGGGCGGGCCTGCGCCACCTTGGCCAGCAGCGAGGCCGAGCAGGAGAGCGGCTTTTCGGTGCCGTCGATGCCGCGCACCAGATCCGCCTGTACCGCCATCAGCGTGTCGTAGAGCGAGCCCGCCTCGCGCCCGGCGAGCTTGCGCCGGGTCGGGTGCATCTCCTCGCTGGCGCCGGTGATCACCGAGAGGAACTCGGCGCCGTAGCGTTCGAGCTTCTTGGCGCCCACCCCGCCGATCCGCGCCATGTCGTCGAGGCTCTGCGGCCGGGTCTCGGCCATCTCGATCAAGGTCTTGTCGGGGAAGATCATGTAGGCCGGCAGCGAGGCGGTCTCGGCCAGCGCGCGACGCTTGGCCTTGAGCGCCGAGAGCAGCGGCGCGTCTTCCTCGTTGACCAGCGTCTTGACCTGCGGCCGGCGCTCGGCGGCGCGGTCGATCACGTCGCGGCGCAGGGTGATGCTCTGCTCGCCCTTGAGGATCGGCAGCGCCGCGTCGGTCATCACCAGCGCGCCGTGGCGCTCGGGATCGGGGCGCACGAGGTCAAAGCCCATCATCTGCCGGAACACCGCCTGCCACTGGCCCTTCTTCAGGTCGCGCCCGACCCCGAAGGTCGGCAGTTGGTCGTGGCGGCGCTGTCGCACCTTGTCGGTCTCGTTGCCGATGAGGATGTCGATCAGATGCCCGGCGCCAAAGCTCTCGTCGGTGCGCAGTGCCGCCGACAGCGCCTTGCGCACCGCCTCGGTGCCATCGAAGAGCTCGGGCGGCTTGTCGCAGAGATCGCAATTGCCGCAAGGGTCAGAGCTTTCGCCGAAATAGCGCAGCAGCTGCTGGCGGCGACAGCCCAGCGCCTCGGCAAGCCCCAGGAGCGCGTTGAGGCGGCCATGATCGGCGATCCGGCGCTCGGGCGGCGCCATGCCCTCATCGATCTGGGCGCGGCGCAGGCGGATGTCTTCGGCGCCGTAGAGCGTCAGCGTTTCCGCCGGCGCGCCGTCGCGCCCGGCGCGGCCGATCTCCTGGTAATAGGCCTCGATGGATTTCGGCAGGTCTGCATGGGCGACCCAGCGGATGTCCGGCTTGTCGACCCCCATGCCAAAGGCCACCGTGGCGACCACGATCAGCCCGTCTTCCTTGGCGAAGCGCTCCTCGACGGCGCGGCGGTCATCCGCCTCCATGCCGCCGTGGTAGAAGCAGGCGCTGTGCCCCTCCTGGCAAAGCGCCTGCGCCAGGCTCTCGGTCTTGGCGCGGGTGCCGCAATAGACGATGCCCGAACGGCCCTTGCGGGCAGCGGCAAAGCGCAGGATCTGGGCGCGCGGGCTGTCCTTGGGGCGGAAGGCGAGGTGGATGTTGGGCCGGTCGAAGCCGCGCAGGAAGGTCTGCGGCGTCTCGCCATCGAAGAGCCGGCGGACGATCTCTTCCTGGGTTTCCTGATCCGCGGTGGCTGTGAAGGCCGCCAGCGGCACGCCGAGGCTGCGGCGCAGCTCGCCGATGCGCAGGTAATCGGGGCGGAAATCATGGCCCCACTGGCTGACGCAATGGGCCTCGTCGACGGCGATCAGGCTGACGCCGGCCTCCGACAGCATCCGCTGCGCCCCGCCCGAGGCCAGACGCTCGGGCGCGAGGTACAGGAGCTTGAGCGTGCCCTGCGAGAGCATGTCCCAAACCGCGTCGGTCTCATCCTGGGTGTTGCCGGAGGTCAGCGCGCCGGCGGCGACGCCCGCTTCGCGCAGGCCGCGCACCTGATCGCGCATCAAGGCGATGAGCGGTGAGATCACCACCGTCACGCCGCCACGCATCAGCGCGGGCAGCTGGTAGCACAGGGACTTACCGCCGCCGGTGGGCATGATGGCGAGCACGTTCTCGCCCTGCGCCACGGCATCGACGATCTCTCCCTGTCCGGGACGGAAGGCATCGAAACCGAAAATCTCTTTCAGCAGCGCCTCTCCGGGCGCGATGTCGCGTGGCATGGGCGGGACCTGCGGATTTTACGCTATATCTGCTCTATTCCGCACAGTCTCATACTAAGATTAGGTGAACAAGCCCGCCCGTGACGGAAATCACCCGAACAGAATGGTCGGCAGGATATAGTCGCGCAGCGAGATCACGATGATGAACACGACAAGCGGCGCGAGGTCCAACGGGTGGGTGTTGGGCAGGATGCGGCGGATCGGCGTATAGATCGGCTCGAGCAGGCGGTTGAGCCCGGTCCAGATATTGGCGACCAGCGGCTGCCGCAGGTTGAGCACGTTGAAATTGATCAACCAGCTCATGATGATGTGGACGATCATGATGAAGAAGATCACGTCGAGGATCAGCTTCAGCGGGCCGTAGATTGCCATCATATGGTGTGTTTCCTTTGCCTGTCCGCGCCAACAGGTAAGCATCCCCGCGCCCGAGGGCAATAGTGCCGCAGGGTCGTGGTTGACGTTCCGGCCGCGGCGCTTCCCTTTGGGCGCAAAAGGAGATGCCCGCATGTACCCGTTCATTCGCATGGCCAAGGAGCTTTGGATCTCGCGCAACCACCCGCCGCTCGAGCTGGGCGAGAGCCACATCTCCTACCACATCTGCTGGCCGTGGGATCTGGACCTGTGGAAGGAGCTCAACAACGGTCGCACGCTGACGCTCTACGATCTCGGTCGCATCCCGCTGGCGCGGCGTTCGGGGCTGATCGACGTGCTGCGGCGCGAGCGCTGGGGGCTGACGATGGCGGGCGCGGTGGTGCGCTACCGCCGCCGGATCCGGGTGATGGAGAAGGTCGAGATGCGCTCGCGGCTGATCGGCTGGGACAGGCGCTTCATGTATCTCGAGCAGACCATGTGGAAGGCCGATGGCGAATGCGCCAACCACGCGGTCTATCGCGGCGCGGTGACCGACCGGAACGGCATCGTCACGATGGACCGGATCATGACGGCGCTTGGCCACGAGATCGAATCGCCGGAGCTGCCCGAGTGGGTGCAAAGCTGGCTCGCCTCCGAGGACCAGCGGCCCTGGCCGCCGCAGATGTAAGGCAGGCATCCGATTTCGCCTTGCCCCCTGCCCCGACCGGCTGTTCTATCGCGCCGCGGACAGGAGGGCAGCATGACCGGCAACGTGACACGCAAACGCATCTGGGGCTGGTTCTTCTTCGACTGGGCCAGCCAGCCCTACAACACGCTGCTGCTGACCTTCATCTTCGCGCCCTATGTCAAGGAGCTGATGGGCGACGGGACGCAGGCCCAGGCGGCCTGGGGCTTCGGTATCGCCGCCGCCGGCTTCGCTATCGCCATCCTCGCCCCGATCCTCGGGGCTCTGGCCGATACCGGCGGCAACCGGCTGCGCTGGATCTGGGGCTTCTCGGGGCTCTACGTGCTGGGCTCGGCGATGCTGTGGTTCGCCGCTCCGGGCGACTTCGACCTGCTCTCGACGCTGTTCTTCTTTGCCCTCGGCCTCATCGGCATGGAGTTCGCGACGATCTTCACCAACGCCATGCTGCCCGACCTCGGCCCGCGCGAAGAGATCGGACGGATCTCGGGCAATGGCTGGGCCTTCGGCTACGTGGGCGGGCTGATCGCGCTGGTGCTGATGCTCGGCTTCTTCGCCGAGAGTGCCGCGACCGGGACCACCTTGCTGGGCCTTGCCCCGGCGCTCGGGCTCGACCCGGAGATGCGCGAGGGCACGCGCTTCGTCGGGCCGCTCACCGCGATCTGGTACGTGGTCTTCATGGTGCCGTTCTTCCTTTGGGTGCGCGACCCGCGCAGCCATCCGGCTCCCAAAGGCGCGGTGAAGCGTGCGCTGACGGACCTCAAGGGCACGCTCAGGCGCCTGCCCGGGACGCCCTCGCTCTTCGCCTTCCTCGCCTCGTCGATGTTCTACCGCGACGCGCTGAACGGGATGTATGCCTTTGGCGGCATTTACGCCGCCGGCGTGCTTGGCTGGTCGGTGGTCGATACCGGCGTCTTCGGCATCATCGCGATCATCTCGGGCGCGCTCTTTGCCTGGCTCGGCGGCAAGGCCGACACCCGCTTCGGCCCCAAACCCGTCATCACCGTCTGCATCCTCGTGCTGACCGCGGTGGCGGTGGGCATCGTCTCGGTCGAGCGCGACGCGCTCTTCGGCATCGCCCTGCCCGAAGGCTCGCGGGCGGCGGATTATGCCTTCTGGCTCTTCGGCGCCACCATCGGTGCCGCCGGCGGGGTGATCCAGGCCGCCTCGCGCACCATGATGTGCCGGCAGGCCAACCCGGCACGCATGACCGAGGCCTTCGGGCTCTACGCGCTGGCCGGCAAGGCCACCTCGTTCCTCGCACCGTTGCTCATCGGGGTGGCAACCACGCTGAGCGACAGTCAGCGCATCGGGGTCTCGCCCATCATCGGCCTTTTCGTAATCGGTCTAATTCTGCTACGCTGGGTTCAACCAGACGGAGACCGAGCAGAATGATCCGCACCCTGACCGTCCTTGCCGTGGCCGCGCTGACCCTCGCGGCCTGCGGCGGCGACCGCCCCGCCCCCAAAGTCACCGAGGCCGACCTGCCCCGTGTCACCGGGGTGCTCTCGACCAAGAACGCCAAGAGCCTGTTCGGCGCCGAGCAGGTGGGCTCGCCGCAGCGCGCCGCCGCCTATGGCTCCTATTCCAGGGGCTGCGTCGCCGGCGCCCAGCAACTGCCCGAGACCGGACCGACCTGGCAGGCGATGCGGCTCAGTCGCAACCGCAACTGGGCCCATCCCGAGCTGATCGACTACGTGCAGGACCTCAGCCGCAAGGCGGCGCAGCTTCCGGGCTGGAACGGGCTTTACGTCGGCGACATGAGCCAGCCGCGCGGCGGCCCGATGACCTCGGGCCATGCCAGCCACCAGGTCGGGCTCGATGCCGACATCTGGATGCGCCCCGCCAACGACCTGTCCCTCAGCCGCACCGCGCGTGAGAACATCTCGTCGATCTCGCTGCGCCGCTCGGCAGGGGCCTATACCAACGAGAACTGGACGCGGTCGCATCACGAGCTCCTGAAGGCCGCCGCCTCCGACCCGCGCGTGGCGCGGATCTTCGTCTTCCCCGGCGCCAAGGTGAAGATGTGCAACGACGAGACCGGAGATCGCGCCTGGCTGCGCAAGATCCGGCCCTGGTACGGCCATCACTACCATTTTCACGTGCGGCTGAGCTGCCCTCCGGGCGCCACCGGCTGCGTCAATCAGGACCCGCCGCCGCCGGGTGACGGCTGCGCCGACGCGCAGGCCTGGGTGAACAACATCCTCAACCCGCCGCCGCCCGATCCCAACGCGCCGCCGCCCAAGCCCAAGCGCGATCTCACCATGGGGGACCTTCCGGCCCAATGCGCAACCGTACTCGCGGCGCAATAGGCGCTGCACTGGCGGGCGCAATCGCCATCGCCGCCGCGGCCAGCGGCGGCGAAGCCCGTTTCACCGCCAGCTTCACCTGGACACTGGACGACCCGGCCTTCGGCGGCTTCTCGGGGATCGAGCTGTCGGACGATGGCAGCCGCTTTACCGCGATCAGCGACCGCGCCGGCCTCGTCTCCGGCACGCTCGAGCGCCGCGACGGCCGGATCGTTGCCATCAAGGCCGGCCCGGTCGAGGAACTGATGGGCGACAAAGGGCAACCACAGTCGAAGAAAGCCGGCGATTCCGAAGGGCTCGCGGTCGACGCAGCGGGACGAATCTTCGTCGCCTTCGAAGGCCAAAGCCGCGTGCGGGCCTACGACACCGCGGCCCGTGCGATCCCCCTGCCCGGGCATGACGTGTTCAAGCGGTTGCAGGCCAACTCCAGCCTCGAGGCGCTGGCAATCGACGTGCAGGGGCGGCTCTACACCCTGCCCGAACGCTCGGGCGAGATCACCCGGCCCTTCCCGGTCTGGCGCTTCGACAACGGGACGTGGAGCCAGCCCTACGAGATCCCGCGCCGGGGCGGGTTTCTGGCGGTGGGCGCCGACATCGGGCCCGACGGGCGCTTCTACCTGCTCGAACGCGAGTTCACCGGCGTCGGCTTTCGCAGCCGGGTGCGCCGCTTCGACATGACCGAGACGGCGCTGACCGAGGAGACCACGCTCTTCGAAAGCCACCTGCTGCGCCACGACAACCTCGAGGGCATCTCGGTCTGGCGCGACGAGGCCGGGGCGATCCGCCTGACGATGATCTCGGACGACAATTTCAACTTCTTCCAGCGCACCGAACTGGTCGAATACACCGTCCCGGAATCTCTTGCGTCAGGCTCTGACAGGCCTTAAGGGGACCAATCCGCCGCGCCCGGCGCGGCCAAGTCCCCGCAACCTTGTCAAAACGGGTCAAGAAACATGACGCGCAAACACCTTCCCGGCATTCTTGCCATGGCCGCCATCGTGCTGGCCTCCAACATCCTCGTGCAATTCCTGTTCGGCCAGTGGCTGACATGGGGTGCCTTCACCTATCCGCTCGCCTTCCTCGTCACCGACGTGATGAACCGCCTCTACGGTGCGCAAGCCGCCCGCAAGGTGGTCTTCGCCGGCTTCGTGGTCGGCGTGATCTGCTCGCTGATCGGCACCCAGATCATGCTGCAGGGCGACGGCTACACCTACCCCGCCGTGACGCTCCGCGTCGCCATCGGCTCGGGCCTCGCCTTCCTTACCGCCCAGATGATGGACGTGGCGATCTTCGACCGCCTGCGCGAGGGTTCGTGGTGGCGTGCGCCGCTGGCCTCGACGCTGGTGGGCTCCGCCCTCGACACCGCGATCTTCTTCACCATTGCCTTCTCGGGCACGCTGAGCTTCCTCGAGCCCGGCAATGACGTGAGCTGGGCCGGTGAAACCCTGCCCCTGCTTGGTGCCGGTCCGATCGTGCCGCTCTGGGTGTCTCTGGGCACCGCCGACTGGCTGGTGAAACTCGGTCTCGCGGTCATCGCGCTGGTGCCGTTCCGAATGATCGTTTCGAAGGCACTTTCGTCGCGGGCCATGGCCTGATCAGCAAAAAACGTTTTGACGGTGTGCCTTTCCGTGGCACCCTGAAGATGCGTTTCACAACAGCTGAAAGGAGGTGATCCAGTGTCGAGAGAAACATTGGAGAGAGGTGTCGGAACAG
>NZ_JBYNAH010000321.1:0-3856 GCF_059781815.1 Salipiger sp.
AACCGGAGGAAGACGACTCGCCCGAGGATGAAACCCCGGAAGAGGAGCCTGACGATTCCGAAGAGGAACCGGAGCCGGAGGAACCTACCGAACCGGAGGAAGACGACTCGCCCGAGGACGAAACCCCGGAGGAGGAGTCTGACGACTCCGAAGACGAACCGGAGCCGGAGGAGCCTACCGAACCGGAGGAAGACGACTCGCCCGAGGATGAAACCCCGGAAGAGGAGCCTGACGACTCCGAAGACGAACCGGAGCCCGAAGATCCCACCGAGCCCGAGGAAGACGACTCGCCCGAGGATGAAACCCCGGAGGAGGAGCCTGACGACTCCGAAGAGGAGCCGGAGCCCGAAGACCCCACCGAACCGGAGGAAGACGACTCGCCCGAGGATGAAACCCCGGAAGAGGAGCCGGACGACTCCGAAGACGAGCCGGAGCCCGAGCTGCCCACCGAACCCGAGGACGACGCGGACGCGTCGGACGAGGAAACGCTCGCGGATTTCATCGCGCGGCTGTTCGAGATCGGCCCGGAACCGGAGGAGGACGAAGAAGACGAGTCCGACGCCGAGACGGTCTGGGGCCACTTCTGGGACCTGTTCGCGGGCCTGCTCGACTGATGTGCAAAGCTGCGCCGGCTGAGTGCCGGCGCAGGGTCACCCCCGCCGCAAGCTCTGCAGCAGCGCCTGCGAAGGCTCTCCGGTCACCGGCAGCCCGGACCGCGCCTGATAGGCGCTGATCCCGGCCTCGGTCTTGCTTCCGAACACCCCGTCCGGCGTGCCGACATCGTAGCCGGCGCGGTTGAGCAGCGCCTGCAACTCCTTGCGCTCGTCGATGGTGAAGCCGTAGCGGTCGGGCGGGAAGGTGCCGCGCACGGGTCCACCGCCCGCCAGCCGGTCAGACAGGTGCCCCACACCGACGCCGTATTTCTCGGCGTTGTTGTAGCGCAGGATGACGTTGAAGTTGCGGAACACCAGGAAGGCCGGCCCGCTCACCCCTGACAGCGCGAGGATCGAGCCGGTGCCGCCGGGCAGCGAGCCGCCATTGGCATTTGTCACGCCCAGCGCCGCCCATTCCGAAGAGGATTTCCGCACGCCGCGCCCGGTCAGCCCGGCGCTGAAGCCCGCCGGCAACCGCACCTCGAGCCCCCAGGGCTCGCCCCGCCGCCAGCCGCTGCGCGACAGGTAGTTCGCCGTCGACGCGAGCCCGTCGGTGGGATCGTCGGACCAGATGTCGCGCCGCCCGTCGCCACGGAAATCCACCGCGTAATCCTGATAGGTCGTCGGGATGAACTGGGTGTGCCCCATCGCCCCGGCCCAGCTCCCGGTGAGGCGCCCGGGCGTGGTGTCGCCGCGCTCGAGGATGCGCAGGGCGGAGATCAGCTGCGCCTCGAAGAAGTCGCCGCGGCGGCCGTCATAGGCCAGCGTCGAGGTCGAGGAGATCACCGGGATGTCGCCGCGGCGGGTGCCGTAATTGCTCTCCATGCCCCAGACCGCCGTGACCACCTCGGGCGGCACGCCGTAGCGCCCCTCGATCTCGCGCAAGAGCGCCATGTTGCGGCGCAGCTCGGCGCGACCGGTCGCGACCTTCTCTTCCGAGGCCGCGATCGCGAGGTAGTCCTCGAGCGTGCGGGTGAACTCGGTCTGGCTGCGGTCGCGGGTCACGACGCCGGGAAGGTAGCCCGTGCCGCGGAACGCCGCGTCGAGCGTGCTCGCGCTGATGCCGCGCGCAGCGGCACGGCCGCGGAACGACACGACCCAGGCGTCGTAGCCCGGGTTCGGCTGCGGCAGTAGGTCGGGGGCCAGGCCGCCCGACGGGGTCGAGACTCTGGCGCCTCCACCACAGGCCGAGAGAAGCGCCAGCGCGCCGCCGCTGATGAGTAGATGACGTCTTGAAACCTGCATGGGACTGCTCCTCCCGCGTTTTCTTTGCCTCACTGTGTCGTGTCCGGGGCCCGACGACAAGGCGGCGCGGCGTGCCGGCGGCGGCGATGGGCGGAGCCACGCGCATCGCGCGCCACGCGACGGCGCGCAGTTCAGAAGGGCGGCGCGTAGCCGAACGCCTCGATCTCGCGGGCATAGACGCAACGCACCAGCTCGACGGTGTCCGCGTCATAGTGTTCCGCCACCGATTTGCGGGTGTCGCGAATGCCCGCCTTGGCGCGATGCCCGCCCAGCGCCAGCGGCAGGCCGAGCTCTGCACCGAAGCTCGCGATCTCCCCGGCAAGGTCCTCGTAGCGCCCCACCCTGTCGACCGCGATGTCATCGCCGATGGCATAGATCTCCCAGTTCGAGATCAGCGGCGGGCGCAGCCCCTCCGGGTCCGGACGCTCGGGATCCGCCAGACGCCGGAGATACTCCGCAAAGCTCACCTCCGGCTGCTTGCAGACATGCATGCGCCAGTAATAATCCGAGACCGCGTGGGTCCACGGGTTGCGCACGATGGCGAACTTGAAATAGCCGTCCCAGGCCGCGGGGGCGAACGCCTGCACCTCCGCCGCGCGCGCATGGGCGCCGTGGCTGAAGCCATGCCGGTCGCAGAAATAGTGCTTGGTGATCCGGTTCACCGCCTCCGGCGACAGCGCAATCCGCCCGCTCTCGCGCGAGAGGGCCGCCGAACGCCGCCAGAGCAGCCCCGGATCCGACATCGCGACAAACAGCGCCTTCCGGTTGAAGCGCCCGCCCCCGGCGATCGATTCCGGCCAGGCGCCGAGCTGGATATCGCGCGGGCCGAGAAACGGGTTGAGCGCTGCCGTCACAGAGCTGCCCGCCGTCTTGCGCGAATGCATGAAGATGAACTTGTGCCGATGACTGATGATCAAGGCGACGTTCCGAGCACCGGGAGGCGGGCCGAATGCGGACCGCGATTCTCGATTTCTTAGACTCGGATTCGCTTTCGTTCAACCTGTGCGACTCAGCGCCGGAGCATCCCGACCTCAACCGCTGGGCGCGATGCCTCAGCCTACGCGCCTGGAGCCACGCCAGATCTCGGGGAGTGCGACAAGCGCCAGCAGCAGCCCGCAGAACACAAAGGTGACCGGGCCGAAGAAGCGATGCGCCAGGACGCCGAGGATGCCCCCGACCAGGAAGGCGAGAATGGTGGTGCAATGCAGCGCCAGCAGGCCACGGTAGCGCGGGGCGTCCTCGCTGCGGAGCCAGAGCCCCGCCAGCGACAGGCCGATATCGGTGGCCATGCCCGAGACATGCGTGGTGCGCACGCGGGCCCGCGAGATCCGCGTTGTGACCGCGTTCTGGATCCCGAGCGAGAAGGCCAGAACGCAGATGAACGCAGCGCCCTCCTCGCGCGCGAGACCAAGCAGCCCGGCGCCCCCGACAACGAGCAGGATCGCCGCCTCGCAGAGGATGGCGAGGGCATAGATCATCCGGATCCGCATGCGTCGCCCCACCTCGATGATCAGCCCCGCCAGCAGCGCGCCAAGGATGAACACCACGACGATCAGCCCAAGCAGCAGCGCGAACCCCCAGCCGCCCTTGGCAAGGCTGTCGGCCATGCCCGAGAGATTTCCGGTCATGTTGGCGGAGAACAGGCCGGCAATCTCGAAGCCCGCCGCATTGAGGGCTCCGGCCACCATCGAGAGCAGCCCCGCGAGGCGCAGGTCGATGGTCTGGTTGCGTTCCTTGCCTTCGCGGATCAGCACATGCGGCCCCTGTGGTTGACGCCCTGCCCTTTCATCCAACGCAGCGCGCGGGCTTGCAAGCGGCTCTCCGACCGGAGCGACGGCGCCCGTCAGGAAAAGAGGTGCTCGGGGCTGCGACATCCGCTGGCGATCCCGGCAGGATTCGAACCTGCAACCTGCCCCTTAGGAGGGGGCTGCTCTATCCAGTTGAGCCACGGGACCGCT